>JAZSRG010000050.1:0-3929 GCA_045538365.1 Clostridia bacterium | reverse complement strand
CATAACTTTCGGTACTACGACAAACAAAAACGATGAGAGCATAGTAACCTCTTCTTACGTCGTTGGTAAGTACGTTGGACGTATTCCCGAAGTTGGAAAAATTTTTAAATATATAAAAACCGTACCAGGCTATATTTTGTGCATTTTTACGCCGTTTTTCTTGCTTATTTTATATCACGAATTCGAGTGCGTGCGACTTTTTCGAAAATACAAACGCGAACAGGAAGAAATACTCAAGCAAGAGCGTGAAAAAATTGAAGAAGAGAAAAGAGAATTACTGGCTCTAAAAGGGATTGATGCAAATGAAGGGCAACAGTCGGAACATATAGTTATAGACGGTTAACACCGTATATATATTAGTCAAAACAAAAATTATTTACAAGGAGGTAAAAAAATGACTAATAACAATTCCACAAAAAATAAGTCTACAAAGAGAGCATTATTTTTAAGTGTTGTGGCACTTTTACTTTGCTTTACGATGCTCCTCGGCGCTACGTCTGCATGGTTTACGGATTCCGTAATTTCAGGACAAAATACTATCATGAGCGGAAACTTAAAAGTACTTTTAGAATACAAAACATCGGTTGATGGTAGTTGGACAGAGGTAACGGAAGATACCAAACTTTTTAAAGAAGGCGCACTATATGAACCCGGATATACGGAAATCGTATTCCTTCGTGTTTCAAATGTAGGTGACCTTGCTTTAAAGTACAACTTAAATCTTGATGTATTGGGAGAAACCACTTCCACTAACGTATATGATGAAGTATTCTCGTTGAAAGATTATCTTGAAGTTGGCTATTACGTTATGGACGAAAGTTTAGGTCAATACTTGCTCGGCGCAATGTTTGGAACTCGTGAAAATGCTTTAAATAATGTAGAAACCACGAAAATTTCCGAAGAAAGCGGTGTAATTCGCGCAGATGCTCCCGTTCTTGCGGGATCTGACACGGCTCAACTCGTTGCAATCGTACTTACTATGCCCACCAGTGTGGAAAACGATGCAAACCACAAAGTTGGCGTTGCTGCTCCCACGATTGAACTTGGCGTAAGTTTAGTTGCTACTCAACTTATGCACGAGTCCGACAGTTTTGGTAGTGATTTTGACGAAGATGCGGAATATCCCGTAATTGAAAGACCTTGGAACGGTACGGTAGATATTTCTTGGTACAACGAAACGGACACTGAATTTGAGTTGAGTACCGCAGAACAATTAGCAGGTTTGGCTGCATTGGTTGATAACGACATTATTGCAAGAAACGCAGCCTTTGATTCTGCAATAACATTTGAAGGCAAAACTATTAAATTAATAGCAGACGTTGACCTTGGTGTAATTGGCGACAACGGAGAACCCGTTACTTTTTCTCCTATCGGAGATAAGAGTCCTTTTAAAGGAACGTTTGACGGTCAAGGACATACTATTTCCAATCTTTATCAAAGCGGTTGGGCTTTAGGTTATGAGTGGGGTAGTTACGGCTCGGTTGGTTTGTTCGGTGAAATTGAGAGCGCAACTATTAAAAACGTAACTATCAGCGGCGCTGAAACCCAAATCGAAGGCGGTGACGTCGGCGGTATAACGGGTAGCGCAACGGGTACTTGCGTGTTTGAAAATATCACGATTAACGACTCCGTTTTTGCAACTTACAATAACGGCAACGGCGGAATAATCGGTTGGTCGGGAGAAGGAAACTACACCTTCAAAAATATCACGATTGCTGAAGACGTAGTTCTCGCTGGACTTTGGGGCTCTTTTGATAGTTCTATCGGAGGTATCGTAGGACAAGGCGAACCGGGCGCAACCTATAACTTTGAAAACGTAGATATCGCTTGCCGTCTTGACGTATATAACGACTGCACCGCATCTTACGACTATTATAACTATCGTATGTGTGGTATGATTATCGGTCGTTTGGCTGAAACCGTAAATATAGAAGGAACGAACTATCCTGACACTTCGAAATACGACATCAACTGCACTAACGTAACGGTTACTTACGGAGATTGGGCTAATTATCACTATTGCCGTACGACGGGCGCACGCGCGCAACGCGTTGAATCAGGTTACAGTTATGGCGGATTATCCGCAGACCACGACCACACTACTTGTACCGCGCATTGTATGGAATTGATTGCTTTCGACCAAATTTTCGGTGGCGACCAATATGCGGTAAAAGGACTTAAGTCTTTTGACGGCGTAGAAGTTGTGTACAATAATTAGTAATTCATTTTTCCCAGGTGGAAACTTGGGTTCTCTTCCTTATACGAAAAGGCATAAGATTTTCTTATGCCTTTTCTATTTGTTTAATTTATTCCGATGATTTTAAAAGTTTGTTTTTTGTTATTCTATTGATTGAAAGGAAAGTTTGTTTTTAAGTTTTCTCATTGTGGGCACAGTCGCAAAAACGTACATTACGATAGTTATAAGCCAACTTAATATATAGGTTAGATAAACCATTGTAAGGGTGGGCCACAAATAAAAACCTGTGTTTAGCCAAATTATTCTAAACGCGCACGAGCCAATTAGACTTATTATCATAGAAGTAGTTGACTTTCCCAGTCCCCTTAAAAACTCTTGGAATACGCACATTATGGTGCATATAAAGTAGGAGAAACAAAAGATAAGCAGTCTATCCATAGCAATAGATATAACTTCGGGCGTATCCGACATTATTCCAACCAAAGTCGGTCCTAAAAGATAAAGTATAGAGCCCAAAGTCAAACTTGCTACAACGCCTGTGAAAATGGTTATAAATAGGATACGTTTAATTCTGTCATATTTTCCTGCGCCCAAGTTTTGGCTAACGAAAGAAAGCGCGCCGTAAGCAAAACCGTGTCCCGTTTCGTTGATTATGGTGTCGAACTGATATGCAATAGAGTTTGCCGCCACCGTTACGTCCCCGAAACTGTTGATTGACGACTGAATAAATACGTTGGAGAGCGAGAATAAACATTTAGTTATTCCCATAGGCACGCCGACCGAGAGTATTTTTTTAAATTCGGGCAAGAAAATGCGGAAATATTTTTTGTCAAGGGACGAATAACCTTTGCTTTTAAGCAAAACTATAAAGGAGCAAACGGCGGTTACCGCTTGTGACGAAATCGTTGCAATTGCAACACCCGCAACGTCTAAATTAAGTACGGTTATAAAGAAAACGTTAAGTCCAACGTTAAGCACGCCACCGATAATTAAAAATATCAAAGGACGCATAGTGTCCCCAACCGCGCGTAAAATGGCAGCGGTGAAGTTATAGAGCATTATGACGGGCATACCTAAAAAGTAAATTTGAAGATAAGTAGTTGCTTTGTCAATAACGTTATCCGGACACCCCGTCCAAGTAAGAAAAGTCCTTGCCCCGATTAAGCCGATAATTAAAATAAAAAGCCCGAAAACAAGACTTGCAAAAACGGACGTTCCCACGAATTTTTTAGCAGTTTCCGAGTCCTTTGCTCCCGCGCATTTAGCAATCAAAACGTTTGCGCCAAGGGATAGACCTATAAAAAATCCCGTTGCAAGACTGACTAAAAAGGTAGTCGAGCCGACGGCTGCAACCGACGTGTCTTCAGCAAACATACCAAGGACTGCAACGTCCGCGGCGTTAAAGAGAAGTTGAAGAATATTCACACCTATTATGGGGAGAGAATACAAAAACAACTTCTTAAATATCGGACCGACGGTCATATCAATCTCGTGATTCTTTCGTTTTTTGACGGCTTCCATATTTGCTCCTTAATTTAAATAATTATCACAATTTGCGTAGAGAATTTCACCGCAATGCATAGCGTTGTTTCGTAGGGGCGACCACAGGTCGTCCGCTATTTGATTTAGATTACAAAAGTTTTTCAAGTTCGGCAACGTTTTTTGCAAAAATTTTCGCGCCACACTTTTCAAGAACGTCTTCGTCACGAAAACCCCACGTTACCGTAATGCA
>JAZSRG010000075.1:0-12070 GCA_045538365.1 Clostridia bacterium | reverse complement strand
CCGCTTGGCCTCCGACTTTCTTTTATTAAAATATAGCCCAAAAATTCGTTATTTTTTGCAATATAAACCGTTGTTCCACAAAAATTAGGATTTTTAACAAAAATATTGTGTTTTTCTAAAAATTTTCTGTTTCCGCATATAATAGTGTTGTTTTCTTTCTTTGCAATTACGCCAAAACCTGAAAAATTCGTGACTGTATATCCTTTTTCTATCTCAAAATCACAAAAAGAGAGAATAGATTTAGCAATAGGGTGAGAACTGTCCTTTTCCGCAATACACGCAAGACGTAAAATTTCCTCCCGCTTGTCTGCTGGAAAAATCTCTTTAATTACAAAATTTCCTTTAGTTATAGTTCCCGTTTTGTCAAAAACAAAGCAATTTATAGAATTAAACTTTTCAAGATAGGACGAGCCTTTTATTAAAATATTATTTTTAGATGCTCTGCCAATACTTATAAAAAAGGTTAAAGGCACGGATATAACGAGCGCGCACGGACAAGAAACTACTAAAAAGTTGAGAGCCCTATATATCCACGTTGACCAATCGCCGAATATTAAACTCGGAATAATAGCAATAATTACTGCAAGGGACACGACGGCGGGCGTAAAATATTTTGCAAAACGGGACAAAAAATTCTCCGCTTTACTCTTTTTATCCGTTGCGTTTTCGACTAAATCTAAAATTTTATTTACCGTACTGTTATAAAAGGTTTTAGTAACCTTAATTTCTACCGTTTGATATAAATTTATAGAACCGCTTAAAACGCTGTCCCCAACAGACAGGTCAATCGGCAAAGATTCCCCCGTTAGAGATTTCGTATCAAACGCGCTATCCCCGTTTATAATATCGCCGTCAAGGGGAACTATATCTCCGGGTTTAACGACTATAACGTCCCCAACTTGTACAGTGTCGGGAGATACTGCTTTTTCCCCGTCTTTTACCTTTTTATAAGCAATTTCGGGACGAAGTTTTAGGAGAGAAGATATATTTTTTCTTGATTTATTCGTAGCGTAATTTTGGAAAAATTCCCCCGCTTGATAAAAGAGCAAAACGGCGCAACCTTCTTCAAATCCGTCGGGGGACAGTCCGTCCAAACCCTTTAAAAATCCAAAAGCAAACGCCCCTAACGACGCGACGGTCATTAAAAAATTCTCGTCCAAAGGTTGTCCGTTTTTAATGCCTAAAAAAGCCTTTTTTAAAACGTCGTGACCAATAAAAAGATAAAGGGAAAAATAAAGGAAAAAAGGCAATAAAAAGGCGTATTTTCCACCAAAATGCGAGAAAACGCAAAGTTTATCAAGCAAAAACAGGACGAGAAAGACAGATAAAGAGATAATAATTCTTCTTAAAAATTTTTTCTCTTTTTTGCTCATTTTATAGTTTTTCATTATTTTATCTCGCAGTCAGGCTCTATTTTTTTAATTATTTTCTTTGCTTTTTCTAAAACGTCGTCAAAAATTTCATCATTTGCGGACAAAGTAAACTTTTGTGTTAAAAAGTTCACTCTGCACTCTTCCACGCCGTCTAATTTTTGAATAGAATTTTCCATTTTAGACGCGCAATGCGCGCAACAAAGATTTTCTATCGAGTAAATTTTTTTCATTTCTATCTCCTTGACTTACAATTTTTTCCTAAAACGTGATCCATCGCGCTCTCTAATATACTAATTACGTGAAAGTCGCTTAAAGAATATCTCACTTCTTTTCCAAGTTTTTTGTGCGACACGAGTTTTGCCTTTTTAAGCACGCAAAGTTGGTGGGATACGGCGGATAAACTCATACCCAAAATTTCAGCAATTTCTCCGACCAAAAGGTCTTCTTTTTCTAAACAATATAATATTTTAGTTCTCGTCGAGTCCCCAATGACTTTAAAAAACTCAGAAAGATTAAAAATATTTTCTTCGTCTTCAAGTTTTTGTTTTACGCTCTCGACTTTTGATAAAATTTTAACGTTTTCTTCCATAAAAAACCCCCGAAAAATTGTCGAATAGTTGAACAGTTATTCAAGTATTCAAGTAAATATTAACACCGACCTATTTTTTTGTCAAGAAAAATAATAAAAAAATTGCAAAAAACAAAAAATTAGATTATAATACCATTGATAAGGTTTTAAAGGAGTTAAAATGAAACAGTTTCGTGTTTTTGGTATGACGTGCGCGGCTTGCGTAAGCAGAGTGGAAAAGGCGGTTTTAAAGGTGGACGGAGTAAAAACGTGCGCCGTTTCCCTTTTGACCAACTCTTTAAGCGTAGAAGGTGACGTTCAAGACGAGCAAATTATAAAAGCCGTCGAAAAAGCAGGTTATACGGCGAGCGTTATGGGAAAAGAAAAGGAAAAAACCCAAAACGACGACCAAAAAGACACCAAAATACTTAAAACAAGGCTGTTTTCTTCTCTAATTTTCCTTATTATATTAATGTATATATCTATGGGGCACAGTATGTTCGGTTTTCCTTTATCCGAAATTTTTGTAAACCCCGTGATAAACGGTTTAACACAGTTTATTTTATGTATTATAGTTCTTGTAATTAACCAAAAATTCTTTATAAACGGATACAAAAGCCTATTTAAACTGTCCCCCAATATGGATTCTTTAGTGGCTTTGTCATCTACGGCAGCGCTCGTGTATAGCGTGGTAAATTTGTATTCTTTGATTATTTTTGGTGGCGCGGTTCACTTTTATTTCGAAACGTCCGCTATGATTGTAACCCTTATAACTATAGGCAAAACGCTCGAAGCCTATTCCAAAGGCAAAACGACGTCCGCCCTTAAATCTTTAATTTCTTTAACACCTAAAACCGCGGTGATACTCATAAACGGAGAAGAAAAAACTATCCCCGTCGAGCAAGTTAAAAAGGGCGATATTTTCGTAGTTTACCCGGGTAGCGCTATTCCCGTTGACGGCGAGATTATTGAAGGCGTTACTGCTATAAACGAGTCCGCTCTAACGGGAGAGAGTATTCCGCAAGACAAAGACGTAGGAGATACGGTGTCTGCAGGCACGATAAATCTTTCGGGATTTGTAAAATGCAAAGCCACCAAAGTCGGACAGGACACCACCCTTTCCCAAATTATAAAACTTGTTCAAGACGCGTCCGCCACCAAAGCCCCGATAGCAAAGATTGCGGACAAAGTTTCAGGTGTTTTCGTGCCCGTCGTTATTGCTATATCAATAATAACCTTTGTAGTTTGGGCGCTTTTAGGCAGGGAAATAGGATTTTCTTTGTCCCGCGCTATGGCGGTGCTCGTAATTTCTTGTCCGTGCGCGTTGGGACTTGCCACCCCCGTTGCAATAGTCGTGGGTAGCGGAAAAGGCGCGAGAAAAGGTATTCTTTTTAAAACCGCTGAAGCAATTGAAGAAATTGGAAAAATTGATATAGTAGCCCTTGATAAAACGGGAACGATAACGGAAGGACACCCCAAAGTTATAACCGTTATATCGGAAAACGGGGAAAAACTTTTATCTCTCGCTTTTTCTTTAGAGCAAAAGAGCGAACACCCCTTGTCAAAAGCCGTGTGCGACTACGCGAAAGAAAAAGGAATTTTAGCAAAAACCGTTACAAACTTTTCCGTGCTCCCGGGCAACGGACTTGAAGGCGAGATTGAGGGAGAAAGAGTTTTTGGCGGAAGTGAAAAATTTATATCAAGCAAGACTAAAATTAGTGAAAAATATAAAACCCAAGCGGAAGAACTGTCAAAAAACGGTCAAACACCATTGTTTTTTGCAACTGAAACCCAAGTTTTAGGAATAATAGCAGTAGCAGACACGGTAAAAAAAGACTCTAAACAAGCAATTGAGAGTTTGCACAATCTCGGCATCAAAGTAGTAATGATTACGGGAGATAACCAAAAAGTCGGAGAAAGCATAGCAAAAGAAGTGGGAATAGACCAAGTTTTTGCAGGAGTTTTACCGGACGGCAAAGAAAAAGTTATTAGAGAACTAAAAACTCGTGGCAAAGTGGCTATGATAGGAGACGGTATTAACGACGCTCCCGCCTTAGTTTCCGCAGACGTTGGTATTGCAATAGGCGCAGGCTCGGATATAGCAATAGATTCGGCAAGCGTAGTGCTCGTTAAAAGCAAGTTGACGGACGCAGTCCGCGCCATTAGACTTGGAAGAAAAACTCTTAAAAACGTTAAACAAAACCTTTTCTGGGCGTTTATATATAACGTGCTCGGAATACCCCTTGCCGCAGGCGTGTTTTTCCCAATATTCGGTTGGGTACTAAACCCAATGATAGGGGCTGCAGCCATGAGTTTATCAAGCGTGTGCGTAGTTAGCAACGCTTTAAGGCTCAACCTTTTGGATATTGAGAGCGGAAAGAGTGACAAGCCCAAAAAGAAAAGAAAATCAACCAAAAAGGAGAAAAAAATGGAAAAGACTTTAATAATAGACGGTATGATGTGTATGCATTGTGTAGCAAGAGTAAAGAAAATACTTGAAAGCGTAGAAGGCGTAACTCTTGTCGACGTGTCACTTGACGACAAAACGGCAAAAATAACTTTATCCAAAGAAATTTCAAACGACTATCTAAAAGACGTTATAGAAAAAGACGGTTACAGCGTAGTGGAGATAAAATGACGACCATATATTTAGTTAGACACGGAGAGTCCACCGCTAATAAAGAAGGGCTGTTTTTAGGACAAAAAAACCGAGATTTAACGGAAACGGGACATATTCAAGCCGAGAAAACGGCAGAGTTTTTGAAGGATAAACAGATAGACAAAATTTTTGCAAGCGACCTTGTTCGCGCCGTACAAACGGCGGAGCATTTAGCCGTAAAAAAAGGACTGCCCGTAACACAAGACACAGGAATTAGAGAGATAGACGGCGGAGAGTGGGACTTTAAAAAATTTACCGACTTACCCACCCTTTACCCCGACGAATACGATACGTGGCTACGTGACCTTGGTCACGCTCGTTGCGTGGGCGGTGAGAGTTTTGTAGAAGCGCAAGAGAGAGTGTATTCCGCTATGGAAAGAATAGCCAAAGCAAACGACGGCAAAACCATAGCCGTATATTCCCACGGCACGGCAATTCAAGCCTTTATATCCAAAATTCGTGGCGTTGACCTATCCCGCATAAGACAGGACCAACCCTACGCCACCAACGCGTCCGTCACTACTCTTATATACGACAACGGAAAGTTTACCATCGAAAAATATAGCCAAGACGAATTTTTAGGAGATCTCGTCACCGCACTACCAAAAACGGTGTAAAAAGCACAACACAAAACTTTTTAGCAAACAAAAACCGCGTTGCAAGATAAAACGCGGTTTTATTATTGTTTTTTTATTAAAAAATCCCACCGTTATATTTTTTCATAGCATAGAAACTTATGGAAAGCCCCACTACGATAGATATTATCATTTGTACCACACCTATAATGGAGAGTATTTCAAGTTTTGTTTGCTCAAAAGCAAAAAGTAATGCGCCGAAAACTATGAGCGACACGCCTATTATAAGTGTACCAAGCCCCACGAGTTTACCAAAAGGTTTTTTGTCTTCGTCTTTGACTCTTTCTCTGTGATATGAGTGTAAGGACGATATATTTCCAGTCATATTGATAATGCCAAGCACGGACACTATTATACCGACTGCAAGAACAACTAAAAACGTAAACATTTTTACTCCTTTTAATTTTTACTTTTATCTTGCGACAGCAAAAGTATTGCAACGCTTTGCGTTGCTTTGTAGCGCGACCAGTGGTCGTCCGCAATTTAAAAAATTACCACAATGAAACCATAGGTTTCAAATCATTTATCCAAGCAAGACGTCAAACGCGAGCATTACGATAAAGCCTATAAGAAGGGCGTAGGTGGCAAAACGTTCGTTGCCGTGGGAGTGTGTTTCCGGTATCATTTCGTCGCTTATAACGTAGAGCATCGTGCCCCCTGCAAAAGCCAAAGCAAAAGGTAATATAACCGTGGACACGGAGACTGCAAAGTAACCTATAAAAGTGCCGACGACTTCGACAAGTCCCGTTAGCATAGCGATAAAAAAGGTTCTGCGTTTAGAAAGCCCGACTGCTATCATAGGCGCGATTATAACCATACCTTCGGGGATATTTTGAAGAGCGATACCGCCTGCAACGGTCAAGGCTTGCGTTATATCCCCCGAGCCGAAACTAACGCCCGCCGCGATACCTTCGGGGAGATTGTGAATAGCAATAGCGATTACAAAAAGTAATATCTTATTAAGTTTTGCGTTTCCGTTTGGGTGATGCTCTTCGTTAAGCCCTGTGAAACGGTGCAAGTGCGGTACGAGTTTGTCTATAAGGTTTAAAAATACCGCTCCAACCAAAATACCTACCGCAGTAATAGCAATACCCCACTCACCCCCCGTCTCAAGGGACGGCAAAATAAGTCCCACGACGGCAGCGGATAGCATAACACCCCCTGCAAAGGACAAAATTATATCTTGTAACTTGTGCGACGGATTTTTAAACAAAAACCCCAACAGCGCGCCCACCACAGTCGCCCCACCAACCCCAAGGGCAGTCAAAAGTACTATATCCATATTTTCTCCAAATCAACACGTTAAAAAGTCTTTTAAAAAAGAAAAAATCTCTTTTCTCCCATTTTATCACGAAACCCCCAAAACCGCAATATCTTTTCTAAAAAACCTTTTGCATAATATAAACTCCTTTTTTAAGCCTTGATTTCCGTACCCAAAACCCTTAAAAAAGCCCAAAAAGATTGTGAACAACTTGATTTTTTGGTGGTTTTTAACTGTCAAAATAGGCACTTATCCACAAAAAGCGCGAAAAATGCAGGAAAATTCGTTGAATTTATCTTTTAAAACTTGTAAAAACGTCAATGATTTTTCATTTTTGCTTTAAAAAGGCAAGAAAAACATTAAAACATACAAATTAAATTGTGTACAATCTAATATTTTGCAAAAAATACCCCTAAAAAACCCCCATTTTTGGCATTTTTTGTTTATAACCCCTTTAAAACCCCCTATTTGGGCTAAAAAACCCTTATTTTTGCAGAGTTTTCCACATTGGCGTTTCGAAAAACCTTGTATTGATGCGACTTTTCGTGATTTTTGCTCAAAAAACTGATAAAAATTTCCCATAACGTTTCCAAAAACCCCTTAAATTCACACTTTTTCTTTCAAATATCGCATAAAAGATTGTGCACAATCTAATATTTTGGACTTTTCCACAAGTTATCCACACTCTTTCCACACTTATCCACCACTATTCACATACAATCCACTTTTTACTCACATTTTATTCTTGTTTTTCTTTAATATGTACTTTTAAAATTTGTAGAATACCTTAATCTTTTGCCACCTGAATAAATGAGCCGTTTTTAATTTTTTTTGCACTATTTTTTAACTCGTAGGGGCGAGCATTGCTCGTCCGTTATTTTTGGATAGTGTTCCGCCCTTCTGCGCTTTTACTCCGTGGAGCGGAATTTTATCGTAACGCTTTGCTTTCTTGTAGGCATTGTGTTCTCGAGTGTCCGTCACGGCGTCTTTGATTGTCTGAATATACAACCCCTTCGTCCGCCACATCCCCTTACGCAAGGCAGGAATATAGGTAAGAAGTAATAGGAAAGAAGTAATAGGTGTGGCGCAAGAAAATGTCGTGCAACTGTAGGGCGGGGCTTGCTCCCGCCGTAATTTTAAGTAAGAAGAAATAGTGAATAGCAAAGAAGAGCGTTGCGACTTTTTTGCCACAACACCGTAGGGGCGAGCATTGCTCGTCCGCATTATCTTTTTGCCTTATAAAAAAACAAAAATATATCTTCCATCTTCAATTTTGCGCATTTGGTAAATAAAAACCCTATATCTCTCCCGCTTTTTAATGCCCCATAATTCTTTATTTCTTTCTTAAATGCCGTCTATACCGCTATTCCTACACGATTTCTTATTATTTAACGCTTATATTCACGCAAACAAACCAAATCGTCCGCCTATTTTATCCCCTTTTCGCTCTATGTTCCTTTATTTCTACAAATTATGCTTCTTTTATAACGATATAACACTTTTTTCTTAATCGTAACTAAACCGCTTACGTTCTAAAACTCACGAATTATCTTTGCTCTTAAACTATTCTTTCATTTCCCCTTTTCATTTCTTTTTGCTATTACCCAACTCACCCTATCTCTTCCTTTTTCTTATTACGCCCCAAAAATAGGCTTAAAATAACCAAAATTAGCACAAAATGACTAATATTTAGTGCTAAATTATCATTATGCACTAAATATTTACCGCTATTTAATTATAATGCGTTATTGTATTCGGCGCAACTATATTTTTGCGCCAAAACTCGTCTAAAATGCGACGAGAGAAAGAATTTTCTTTTTCGCCACACTCTCTTCAAGGCAAAAACCGTCCGTTTTCCCCGATTTTTAAAAAATCCCGCCACTTCCCCCAAAATTTCCTATAAAATTCTCCTATAGGCTTAAAAAACGCTTTCAGAACAACTTTATTCCACGACTTTATACCAAAAACAACCACACAACTCACCCACGTTTTAATAATTTTAATTATTCCTATTGCGCTCAATATTTAGCGCAAAACACTACAAATCTTTGTTAATATTTGCGCGTGCGCATCACGCTAAATTTCTCATTGCGTTATCTATTCTATTGATTAAACGCCTTGAAATATAGTCTTTAAAACTATTTATTTTTACGCACCGACATATCTTATATAAATCTTGCGTATGCAAATAAAATTGTTTTGGAACGCGTGAAAAAATGTTTCACGTGAAACATACGATTTGGTTTCACGTGAAACAAAAATTATCCCGAAGTAAGGTTTTTGGACGGTTTTTGGGTGAAAAATAAGCAAATTTTCCACTAAAATTGCGTAGTGCAACACGATTTTTTTGTAAAAACCGCATTTTTGTAAAATTTGGGAGAAATCGTAGAAAGGAAAAAATTTATTCCTTTACTTTTCCAAAAACCCAACTATAAAAGATATAAAACGCTATACGCGAGAAATTTACGCAAAAGTATAAGAAGAGAACAAAAGGTTTGTTTTAAAAACAATAAAACCGATTTATCCAAACGGATAATAAGAGCGGCTTAAACGGTATTGCTTGGGTGTGATTATATAAGATTATAGCAACGTAGATTTGCAGATTGGAAGAAAAGGGGTGTTCGATTTACTATAATGCTTTTGTTATAAGTGTTTTGCCTGTTTTTATCACGAAATGCAACTTATTCTTTATGCGACTAATTATAAAGATAGATTTAGAATATAAAAATTTATAAAAGGCATGTTAAGTCGATTTACTTTGCCCTTGCGTCTTTAAAATATTGCCTAAAATCAAGTATTTTGCGAATAGTTGGCTTTTCTACGAGTAAACTCGTAGCGAATAGTTTGTAAGGAAAAAAGTTTGTGGCGAGAGAAAGAGAGTTGTTAGTGCGGAGAAACGTTAGGGGGATTGAGTTGAAAAAGGTGTTGAGTTGGGTAAAGGCGGTGTTAGAGTGGGGTAAAAGGCGTATGGATGCAAGAGTTTGGTTTTTGCGAGTAACACAGTTGTGAATAAAGAATAAAGGAAAAGGGGAAGAAAGAAAAGATTTTTATAAATGGCTCTAAACAATTCTGGCTGATAACAGGAAAAGAAAAAGCAAGTAGCGAACGTAGACAAATCTACAACGTATGCTACTTGCGGGCAATAATTTATTGCTTTATCATTATATTCTATTCTTTTCCACTTGTCAAGGTTTGTTATGGACGAGCAATGCTCGCCCCTACGGTGTACGGATGAATTTTATTCCAAATGGCAAAAACAAAGATATTTTGCTAAAAACACATAAATTTGTCCAAAAAACCACCCAAATGTCCAAACAAACGGACACAACGTACAAAAACGTGGGTGTATAATAAAGAAAAAGGAGAAAATTTATGGAAGAACAAGTTATAAACGTGGGAAATATGACAGACGAAGAAATAAAGGCTTTAGATGAAAAATTTGAAAAAGTAACGAGAGATATGGTCTTTACAGGAACGGGTTACGGCTTAAAAAGGGAATTTGACGACGAAGACTGCGAATTTGACGACGGGGAAGAATAGTGCTTATAGTAATATTTATAATAGTATTTATCATAACCTTATTTGGGAATATTGCGAAAATGAAGTAGGTCGTTGTTTTTGTGTAGGGTTTTTGGCGGAGCGGGGGAAGAAGATTCCCCTGCTTTTTTCGTGAAACAAAAAAACTTAAAAAAATAAAAAATTTTTTGAAAAAACTCTTGACAAATATCTTTTTTTAGTGTAAATTATCAGTAATAGGAATCATTACTGATTAGCAGACATAAAAATTAGCAGTAATTACCTTATAAAAATAAAGGAAAACACCAAAAGGAGGTCAAAATGAGAAATTCAAAGCAAAGAGACGTTATACTCAGAGTAGTTGAAGAAAGCCATGACCACCCGACGGCGGAGATGATATATAACCGAACTCGCGAAGAGATGCCAAACGTTAGTTTGGGTACGGTTTACAGGAATTTGGCTCTTTTGGCGGAGCAAGGCAAAATTCGTCACGTGGTTATCCCGAACGGAGGCGACCGCTACGACAAGACCGTTTGCACGCACGCTCATCTTCATTGTAAGATATGCAATTCCGTAACCGACGTAGGGGAAGGGTTAAACGAAGAAATTGCTCGCACTGTTTCCCTTGAAAACGGATGTGATATCGACACGACGGACATTATTTTCGTGGGAACGTGTACGGCTTGTAAAAATAGGCATTTAAAAGCATAAAACAGGTAAAAACCGAAGAAAATTCGGCAAAAACAATATAAAAAATAAATTTTTTTGATAAAAAAAGGAGAAATTAAAATGAAAAAGTTCGTATGTAATGTATGTGGTTACGTTCACGAGGGAGATTCCGCTCCCGCAAATTGCCCCGTTTGCAAAGCGCCCGCTGACAAATTCGCTGAACAAAGCGCGGATAAAGTTTGGGCTGCAGAGCACGTTGTAGGCGTTGCTGTAGGCGCTCCCGAAGATATTATAAAAGACCTTCGCGCAAACTTTGAAGGCGAATGCTGTGAAGTTGGTATGTACCTTGCAATGAGCAGAGTTGCTCACCGTGAAGGATACCCCGAAATCGGTCTTTACTGGGAAAAAGCAGCCCTTGAAGAAGCAGAACACGCAGCAAAATTCGCTGAACTTTTGGGCGAAGTAGTAACTGACTCCACCAAGAAAAACCTTGAAATGAGAGTTGACGCTGAAAACGGCGCAACCATGGGCAAATTTGACCTTGCAAAACGCGCAAAAGCTTTAAATCTTGATGCAATTCACGATACCGTTCACGAAATGGCAAGAGATGAAGCGCGCCACGGCAAAGCATTTGAAGGACTTTTGAAGAGATATTTTAACAAATAAGGAGAAACACACATGAAATACGTATGTTCAGTTTGCGGATACGAATATGACGAAGACGTTGAAGGCGTAGCATTTGATAGCCTTGCAGACGATTACGAGTGCCCTATTTGCGCAGTTGGTAAAGACCAATTTGATGCAGAATAAGTCGGCGCTGACACGAAAAAGTAGGTAAAAAGCCGAAAAAATCCCCTAAAAGCGGATAAAAAGGCTAAAAAAACCTAAAATAAAATTGCTCTCTCTTATCCTTTTGGGTGGTGTTGTTGAGTTTTTCTCGCAACACCACTCTTTTTCAGTGGTGTTGTTGAGTCTTTCTCACAACACCGCCCTTTTTAAAAGGCTTTGATGCAAACTCTGATTGATTTTAACGGAAAAACATACGGACAGTCGGGGACGCCTGTCCCTACAAAATCCTGCGTAAACTGCGCGGTTACGTACAGTACACGTACGCGCCTGTGCTTTTTGCTTGTCTTTTTTGTGTTTTTCTCGTTAAACGCTTACACTAATCAATCATTTCTTGCAACAAAGCCTTTTTGTGTTTCACAAAAACAAAAAAAGTAATAAGTAAAAGTTGTGGCGCACTTTTTGTTGCGGCGCGGTAGGGGGGGGGTTTACTCCCGCCGTGATTTTAAGTAAGAAGTAAAAGTGAAGAGTGAAGAAGTGTGGCGAAAAGAAGTAAAAATTAATAGAGAAGAGCGAAAAAGTAGGGACAGGCGTCCTCGACTG
>JAZSRG010000188.1:0-6249 GCA_045538365.1 Clostridia bacterium | reverse complement strand
CGCTCTTTTTTTATGCCTTTGCGGGTAAAAATACTTTTAGCGCGTTTGGTAAAATTTTGCACTTAAATTCGTTGTTTTCTATAATCTCGCCATCGATTTCAAAGGTAGGAATTTTCTCGTCGGGGAGAGATACTTCAAATTCTTTACAAGTAAACTGTTCTATGTATTTTTTAAGTTTTTCGTGTTTGCCTTTGATAAATTTAGGTAAAACGAAAGGATATTTTAGTTTACAAAGTTTGTTTACGACAGTAATACTAATTTCTCCGTCGGTAAGAGAGGCGTGGGGGGTTACGCGCATACCGCCACCGTAACAAATTCCGTTTCCGCCTGCAATAATAAGCGCGTTTCTTTCGTATTCCTTGCCGTCTAACTTAAATACCGTTCTATAACTTCCAAATCGAATCAAAGTGATTAAAAGGGAAATTAAATACTTGATTTTGCCTTTAAAAACTTTCATATTATTAAAAGTTCTAAGTACTTCTATATCAAGACCGGTGGACGTTACGTTTAAGCACTTTCTACCGCAAACTTCCATCAAGTCTATCGTACCTTCGCGGTTTAAAAGTATTTCGTTCATGGCTTCGCACGCATCTTTATTTACGTGAAAGGCTTCAGCGAAATCGTTGCCCGTGCCACCAATGATGAAACCTAAACGAGTTTTGTCAAAATCTTCTATACCGTTTATTATATTGTTAAAAGTTCCGTCGCCACCGATTGCAACTATATTTCCGCTTTCAATAGAAATTTTCTTGGAAATTTCTCGTGCTTCCAAAGGCTTTTCGCATATATAAGACTTATAGGGGATACCTTTAGCATCAAGTACGGATTCGGCTTTTTTAAGGGAAAGAACACCGTTTTTAGAAGATGGATTTGCAATTAAATGATATAAATTTTCCATTTGTACTCCTATTTCTATCAATTATACTACTTTTTAACTCTTTTGTAAACTTATAGTTATATAAATGTTGATTTTTGTGCGTTTTTTTGATAAAATAACAGTATTATGGAACTAAAAGAAAACGAAAGGCTTGATGACCTTCAACTTAATAATATGTATATAATACAAGATCCAAACGGATATTGCTTCACGTCCGATGCCGTTTTACTTGCAAACAATACTCATATCAAAAAGGGAGAAAGAGTATGCGATTTAGGCACGGGATCGGGTATTATTCCTATTCTTTTGGCTGTAAAGACCGAACTTAGAGAAGTCGTAGGACTTGAACTTATTGAAAGACAAGTTGATATGGCAACGAGAAGCGTGGAAATGAACGGTTTAAGCGACAAGGTTAAAATCGTACACGGAGATATAAAAGACGGGGATAAGATATTCGGTTGCGGTAGTTTTGACGTAGTTACGAGCAATCCGCCTTACGGAAAACTCGGTCGTGGCGCAATTAAAGAAGACGAGTGGAAAGCGCGTTCTATGTACGAAGTAACTATAACCCTTGAAGAAGTTATCAAAACTGCGTCTAAACTCGTTAAATACGGCGGTCGTGTAAATATTATTATAAAAGCCGATAGATTATCCGAAACGATGTGTTTGATGACGAAATACGGCGTTGAACCCAAAAAACTTATAAACGTATTTAGAAAGGGTAATTTAGTTGATACCGTTATAGTTGAAGGGGCTCGCGGTGGAAAACAAGGTATGAAAGTTTACGGAATTAAAGAATAAAGGAGCAATTATGAACGATTTTATTGGAATTGACAAAACGATGCACGAATACTTAAACGTAGGCGCGTTTTTGGTGTCGGGCAAAGACAAACCTAACGTTATGACTGTAAGTTGGGGAATGGTTGGAGTTATGTGGCGTAAAAAAATCGTCGTAGTACCCGTTCGTGAATCACGCTACACGAAAGAATTTCTTGATAAAGATATGGAATTTTCTTTAAGCGTGCCTTATAACAAAATGCAAAAAGAATTAGCCTTTTGTGGAACGAAAAGCGGTAGGGACGTGGATAAGTTTAGCGAACTTGGACTTGAAAAGGTGAAATGTGAAAAGGTTGGAACTTATAAAGTAGGGGGCTGTGACGCGTACTTTGAGTGTAGGGTACTTGCAAAACTTCCGTTAAATAAAGATATGTTACCCGACGAAGTTAAAGAGATAGCGTACAAAGATTCTGACTATCATACGTTATATATTGGTGAAGTTTTATAAAAAAGGTTTGGTTTCAAATTACTTGAAAGAAAAAAATAAAAAAGCACAAAAAACAGTATAGCACGAAGCTATACTGTTTTTTTACAATATTCAGAAATTAAATTATTCAGCCTTTGCTGCGTTGAGCATTTTAGCGATATGTGATTTTTTGCGAGCAGCGGTGTTTTTATGAATTACACCTTCTGAGCAACACTTATCGATAATAGCGATGGTTTCGGGGAGCAAACTTTCAGCAAGAGCGATATCTTTGTCCTCGATGGCTTTGGTATATTTTTTGATTGCGTTCTTAACTCTGCTTTTGATCATGTTGTTTTGTTTGGTTTCTTCTGCGGTGATAAGAACACGTTTTTTAGCGGATTTAATATTAGGCATTATTCTAACTCCTTCTTTACTTATATTACCGACATATTTTATCATAGTTTAAAAAATTTGGCAACAAATATTGCAAACTTTTTAATAATTTTTACAATAATAATTGTATGAAATATTTTTTTGACGATAATAAAAGGTCTTTATTAGACGAAGAAAGCGGTTTTAATCTTGACGTCGGTCAAAAAACGCGTTCTCAAGTCACTCAAGGACTCATAATTAACGAATACAAGGTGGATAATTGCGCAAAGGAAAGCGCGCCGTTTTTGTCCGGTGACTATATAATAGCGCAAACAAATTTGGCTTTCGACGAAAACGTCCGTCAAGTTTTGGGAAAGAAATTTAAAAAACTTATAAACAAAGACAGTGTAGGGAAAAAGAAAATACTTTGTTGTGGAATAGGCAATCCTTATATGGTGTCTGATTCTTTAGGCGCGGAAACAATAAGAAAACTCATGGAAAAAAGAAAGAAAAAGATTAAGTTATTGATGCCATTACTTGAAGGTCTTACGGGGATATCTTCTATGAGTATATTAAAAAACGTCGTGATGGACGAGAAAATAGACACAGTTATTATGATAGATTCTCTTTGTACCCGCAAAAACGAGAGAATAGGTTTTAGTTATCAATTAAGTAACGCAGGCATTATACCGGGTAGCGCGATGGGCGCAACGAAAAGTGTGGATAAAGAATTTTTAGGGGTTAAAACTTTTGCAATAGGCGTTCCTACCGTGTTAAAAATTGACGGAATTGAAGGCGGGCAAGAAAATATGTTTGCGCCCAAAGATATAGATTTGATTATAGAAAAAGTTTCAAGGAATATTTGTGAGATTATAGAAAACGCAATTTACTGAATATAACTTTTTTTCTTGCATAAGTTAGACGGGAGGGCTTATGCAAAGAATAGGAGTATTTGACAGTGGAATAGGCGGGCTAACTACGCTTGCGGAAATTAAATGTTTGTTAGGGGGCGGAGATTTCGTGTTTTTTGCGGACAATAAACGCTCTCCGTTTGGACTAAAAAGCCAAGAAGAACTTTTTGATATAGGTTGCGACGGTGTAAAGTCACTTTTGAGTTTAGGTTGCGATATTATCGTATTGGGGTGTAATACCTTGACTGCAACTACCAAGCCTAAACTAATGGAGCGATTTAAGGGGGTAAATATAGTGGGCACAGAGCCTGCCGTTAAGCCTGCTATCAACGAGTGTTGTAAGGTTGCTTTACTCGCCACACCCGCAAGTATTGCAAGCGAGAGAGTGCAAAATCTTTTGCTTGAGTGCAGGGGACAAGTAACGTGTTTCCCACAATCAAATTTGGCGGGAATAATTGAGAAAATTGCGCCCGACTACGATATTATGTACGATTACGTGTCGTCTGCGTATAGGTTTTTGTCCGATTATGATGGATTAGTTTTGGGTTGCACGCATTTCGTTCACGTAAAACACGTTTTTCAAGAGTGCTTTAAAAACCTTAAAATTTTCGACGGAAATTACGGCGTAGCCAAAAGAGTAAAGAGTTTTATAAATTGCGAAATAAAAAACGAAAGAGTAAAAATCTATCTAACGCAAAAAGATGAAGAAGAGCGTTATTACAAAATTTTTGATAATTTTTGTAAAAATTTAAAAATGGGTATTGAAAAATGAGTTTTGATGCTGTATAATAAACGTATAATTGTTAAATTCAATATAAGGGGAATATATTATGAGCAAATTTACAGCAGAAAACATTAGAAACTTTGCGCTCATTGGTCACAGCGGTGAGGGCAAAACCAGTCTTGCCGAAGCAATTTTGTTTAACGCAGGCGCTATTGACAGAATAGGTACCACGAACGACGGCACGTCGGTAATGGACTTTGATGCTGAAGAAACTAACCGTAAAATCAGTATCGGTTTATCTATAGCAAACTGCGTTTTCAAAGACGTTAAATTCAATATCATTGACGTTCCCGGATTTTTTGATTTTGAAGGCGAAATGGCAAGTGCTTTGCACGTTGCTGACGGCGCAATCATAGTAGTAGGCTCGGACGGACAACTTTCAGTTGGTACTGAAAAGGCTTTGAACTACTGTATAAAGAATAAAAAACCTTGTATGATTTTCGTTAACCAAATTGATAAAGATAACGCAGATTATTACAAGACTTTTGCAGCAATTGAAGAAAAATATCCTAGAAAACTTGCAGCAGTTCAAGTACCTATTTTGGACGACAATCACAAGATGGTAGGATACGTAAACGCTATTAAAGAAACGGCTTATAAGTTTATAAAAGACGATCGTGAGCCGTTGGACGCTATACCTGATAACATAAAGGGCGAATACGAACACGTTCGTGAACAACTTATAGAGCGCGCCGCTGAAACTGATCCCGACCTTATGGAAAAATTCTTTAGTGGAGAAGGTTTGACGCAAGAAGAAATTATAAAGGGCGTTAAAAAAGCAATTTTAAGCGGAAACGCAATACCAATCGTTGCAGGTAGCGCGCTTCAAAACAAGGGTGTTATCAACCTTATGGTTGAAATTATACATTACTTACCTATGGCTCAAGAAGAAGGTTTGCTTTGTACTGATTCAGTAGGAGAGTTGGTTGAAATAGTTTACAATCCTACCAAACCGCTCGTTATGCAAGTATTTAAGACTATTGCCGACCCGTTCGTTGGTAAACTTTCTTACTTCAAGATTTTGAGAGGAACGCTTAAGAGCGGAGATACTATCTATAACTCTAAAGCAGAAAAAACGGAAAAAGCAAGTTCTTTATACACCGTAAGGGGTAAAAAACAAGAACCCGTTGACGAATTGTGCGCGGGAGATATCGGCGCTTTAGCAAAACTTTTATACACGAGTACGGGAGATACGTTATGTGATCCTAACCGTATAATGTTTGCGCCTGAAATCGACTTCCCGAAACCCGTTATATCTCTTGCAATATCCGCTGCAAAACAAGGCGAAGACGAGAAAGTTATTGCAGGTCTTAATAAGTTGAGAGAAGAAGATTGTACTTTCTCAATTGATAAAAACGTAGAATTAAACGAAACGCTTTTGTCCGGTATGGGTGAAACCCATCTTGATATTCTCGTTAAAAAACTTAAAAATAAATTTAACGTTGAAGCAAAACTTCGTGATCCGCGTATCTCTTACCGCGAAACTATCAAAAAGACGGTTACCGCTCAAGGAAAACACAAAAAGCAATCGGGCGGACACGGTCAATACGGAGATTGCTGGATAAGATTCGAGCCTTTTGCAGACGGCGACTTTGAGTTTGCAGAAGAAGTTGTGGGCGGAGCAGTTCCCAAGAACTATATCCCTGCAGTTGAAAAAGGTTTGAGAGAGTGCATAACTAAAGGCGTGCTTGCAGGTTATCCTATGGTTAATATGCGCGCAGTTTTGTATGACGGAAGTTATCACGACGTTGACTCGTCCGAAATGGCGTTTAAGATTGCTGCAAGTTTGGCGTATAAAGAAGGTTGCGCAAAAGCCGCTCCCGTTCTTTTAGAACCTATCATGCAAGCCGAAGTTAGAGTTCCTGATGCGTATATGGGCGATATTTTAGGAGATATCAATAAACGTCGCGGTAGAATACTCGGTGTAGAAGCAGTGGCAGGCGAACAAATCATAACTGCAGAAGTTCCTCACGCTGAAATGTTTAAATACGCAACTGACCTTCGTTCTATGACTCAAGGCAGAGGCAAGTTTAGTATGGAATTCGTTCGTTACGAAGAAAAG
>JAZSRG010000049.1:0-2004 GCA_045538365.1 Clostridia bacterium | reverse complement strand
GCCTTAAATTATTGTCTAAATTTTACACCTTTACGCCCAATAAGTCAAGAATTATATAATAGATAGGAAAAATAAGGAAAAACTGTCGAATTTTGCCTAAAAAATGGATATTTTTTTAAAATTCGGTATTGACAAACGGCTTTTTATGGTTTAAAATATTAACATAGGTAGTAATGGGCTACAAAAAAAAGATAAGGAGAACACACCAATGAACAAAGCAGATTTTATTAAGGAACTTGCTGGTAAAGTTGCTATTACCAACAAACAAGCAGGCGCAGTTTTAGACGCCGTAGTTGAAATTATCGTTGACGCTGTAAAGGCAGGCGATAAAGTACAAGTTGCAGGTCTCGGCTCTTTCGAAATTAAAGAAAGAAAGGCTCGTATCGGTGTTAACCCCAAGACCAAAGCAGAAATCAAAATTCCTGCAAGCAAAGTTCCCGCTTTCAAACCCGCTAAGAACTTCAAAGAAGCAGTTAAATAGTCTTTGAGTAAAAACGCCGATAAATTCGGCGTTTTTTATTTTTCGGCTTGTCGTAAATATTTATTGCGCCAAAGCCTTTTTTGATTTATAATAATGAGCGTGACAAAAGGAGAAAATATGTTTACTTTCGGAAATGAATGGGATAATTATCTTGGTTCGGAATTTAAAAAAGATTATTATTTGAAACTTCGCGAATTTTTAAAGACGGAGTATTTTTCGGATACGATTTACCCCGATATGTACGACATTTTCAACGCTTTTATATATACGCCGTACGACAAAGTTAAAGCCGTAATTATAGGTCAAGATCCTTATCACGGAGAAGGGCAAGCCCACGGACTTTGTTTTTCCGTTAAAGAAGGTATAACTCCGCCCCCGTCCCTTGTAAACATTTTTAAAGAACTATACACCGATTTAGGTATTAAAAGACCTAAAAACGGAACACTTACAAAGTGGGCGTATAACGGAGTTTTGCTCTTGAACACCGTTTTGACGGTAAGGTCGGGAAGACCGGCTTCTCACAAGGACAAGGGGTGGGAAAACTTTACAAACCAAGCAATAATTGCCCTAAATCAGTCCGATAAACCCATAGTTTTTATTCTTTGGGGAGCGCAAGCCAGAGCCAAAGCCAAACTTATCACTAATCCGAAACACAAAATAATTGAGTCTGCGCACCCAAGTCCGTTATCAGCCTACAACGGATTTTTCGGTTCGCGTCCTTTTTCACGCGCAAACGAATATCTGAAAAATTTCGGTCGCGAGATAGATTGGAGTTTGGAATAGAATATAAATTTAGAGAAATTATTTTTTTTATATAAAAACTCTTGAAAGTAAATTACTTAAATGCTATAATAATATGGTATTATTACTTATATAGAGGAAAAGAAGATGACCGGATTTGACAATGCAAAGTACATAGAAAAACAAACAGAAAAGATACTTGAGCGTATCAATACTTTTAACAACAAACTTTATCTTGAGTTTGGCGGAAAGTTATTCGACGACTATCACGCGTCCCGTGTTTTACCGGGATTTGCGCCCGACGCTAAAGTAACCTTGCTCAAAGCCTTAAAGGACAAACTCGAAATTATTTTCGTTATAAGCGCGGGAGATATCGAAAGAAACAAGATAAGAGCGGATTTCGGTATCACTTACGGTATGGACGTTTTGCGTTTAATGGACAACCTTAGAAGACTTGGAATTTATATCAATAGCATTGTCATCACTCAATACAAAGGTCAAGCGCAAGCCGACGTTTTCCGTAAAAAACTCGAAATGAGAGGGGAAAAGGTGTACGTACACACCCCGACTAAAGGATATCCCGTTGACGTTGACACCATAGTTAGCGACGAAGGATACGGCGCTAATCCTTATATTGAAACTACCAGACCTTTGGTAGTAGTTACCGCTCCGGGACCGGGCAGCGGAAAACTTGCAACCTGTCTATCCCAACTTTATCACGAATACAAAAGGGGAATAAAAGCAGGTTACGCTAAATTTGAAACTTTCCCTATTTGGAATTT
>JAZSRG010000083.1:0-4823 GCA_045538365.1 Clostridia bacterium | reverse complement strand
CGTTGCAGGTACTACGGGTTCAGGTAAGAGCGTATGTTTAAACTCTATACTTTGTAGTATATTGTACAAATCATCTCCCGAAGACGTTAGACTTATACTTGTCGATCCTAAACGTGTTGAACTTAATAAGTACAACGGATTACCGCACATGCTTATTAAAAATTCTATTACGGAAGCGCCAAAGGTTATACGCGCAATGGATTGGCTAATTTCCGAAATGGATAGCAGATACGATTTATTTAGTAAGTGCAAGTTAAACGACATAAAAGACTACAACAAACGCGTTGAAGAAACGGGAGAAGGCAAAAAACTTCCTTATATCTTAATGGTAATCGACGAAATTGGCGACCTTATGTTGGTTGTTAAAAACGATATCGAAGATAGAATTCAACGACTTGCGCAACTTGCAAGAGCAGCGGGTATTCACCTTATTGTTGCAACGCAAAGACCGGACGTTAACGTTATAACCGGTACGATTAAAGCAAACCTTCCGTCACGTATTGCCTTTGCAGTAACGACTGCAGGGGATTCCACGACTATCTTGGGTTACGGCGGTGCGGAAAAACTTTTGGGTAAAGGCGATATGTTGTTTTCATCACGTACTGCGCCCACGCCCGTTCGTATTCAATGCGCGTTTATTCACGGTGACGACGTGCAAAAAGTTACCGATTACGTTAAAAAGAAAAACGACGCTTTCTTTGATGAAAATATTGAGAAGACTATTTCAACCGCTCCCGCTTCCTCTAACGGTAAGTCAGTAGGTGGTGCAGGCGGGGAAGACGATGTTGACGAATTATTCTACGACGTATTAAAATACGCTATTTCTAAAGGCACTATATCCGTTTCGGATATTCAACGTAGATTTAAAATGGGCTTTAACAGGGCAGGTAGAGTAGTTGACCAAATGTATGATAGAAATTTTATATCAAAACAAGAAAACTCAAAGCCAAGAGAAGTTTTGATAACTCAAGAACAGTTTGACGAACTTTACACTGACACGGGGGACGCAAACTAATCGTTTGACACGCAAATGAAAAAAGTTGGACTCATAACTTTAGGTTGTGATAAAAATAGAATAGACGGCGAAAAATTACTCGGTAAGTTCATACTTAACGGTTTTAGTGTTGTTCAAGATATATCTGATGCTGACGTTATAATCGTTAATACTTGCGGTTTTATTGAAAATGCTAAAAAGGAGTCTATAGACGCTATTTTTGATGCAATTGATATAAAGACTAAAACGGGAGCAAAAGTTGTCGTAACGGGCTGTTTGGCTGAACGATATGGGGAAGAACTTAAACAAGATATCCCCGAAGCGGACCACGTTTTGTCTTTGTGTGATAACGACGAAATTTTAGCGATTTTAGGTGAGAAACAAGAAACTTATCACGATAACGCTCGTGTTTTAACAACTCCACCGCATTACGCTTATCTTAAAATTGCGGACGGTTGTAACAATCATTGCGCTTTTTGCGCTATACCTAAAATTCGCGGTCGTTATATATCAAGACCAAAAGAAGATATTATAAGCGAAGCGCGCGAACTCGTCGAAAAATTTGGTGTTAAAGAACTCATCGTCGTAGCGCAAGATACTACAAGATACGGATATGATTTATACGGCAAATACGAAATCGTTGATCTTTTAAAATCATTAACCGAACTTGACGTGACTTGGGTTAGGTTGATGTATTGCTATCCCGAACTTATTAGTGACGAACTTATAAAATTTGTTGCGGAAAACGACAAGATGTGTAAATATTTGGACATACCAATGCAACACGCTTGTGATAAAATATTATTGGATATGAAACGAAGAAACAATAAGCAAGACGCAAAGAACCTTATTGAACGTATTCGTCGTATTTGTCCTAATATTTCTATTCGTTCCACTTTTATGGTAGGTTTTCCGGGCGAAGACGAAAACGATTTTCGCGAGTTAATTGATTTTTTGCAAGACGAAAAGTTGGATAACGTAGGCTTTTTTGCGTATTCGAGAGAAGAAGGCACGTTGTCTTATTCAATGAAACCGCAAATTCCTGCAAAAGTTAAAAAAGCAAGATTAAAAGAAGCCTTTTTAACACAACAATCAATTGCTTTTTCCAAACTTGAAAGTTTGGTTGGAAAGACGTTAAAAGTTTTATACGAAGGCATTGACGACAAAAAACAAATGTTCGTTGCAAGGTCGGAGTATCAAGCGCCTGATATTGATGGAAAGATATATTTTACTGCGGATTTTTGTCCGTTGGTAGGAGAATATTACAACGTCAAAATTACTAAAACAGACAATTATGATTTAATAGGAGAAATACATAATGAATTTAGCAAATAAACTTACACTCACAAGACTTATTCTCGTACCGTTTATGATTGTATTTTATTTAATTGGTTTTTCGCATGAACTTGCGTCCCCGGTTATGGATTGGGCAATGTGGGTGGCAACGGCAATTTATATTGTTGCTTCAATTACCGACTTTTTTGACGGTCGCGTTGCTCGTAAATACAATATGGTATCAAATTTTGGTAAATTTATTGACCCGATTGCGGACAAAGTTTTGGTTATATCAGCCTTTATGTTGATAATTGGAAACGGTTCGATTCCGACTGTTTACGCAATTGTTGGAATAATAATTATTGTTGTTCGTGAATTTATCATTGCAGGTCTTCGTCAATGTGGCGCTGTTGCAGGTAAAGCAATTTCAGCGGATATGTTTGGAAAGGTTAAGACTTTCGTTCAAGATATCACCGCGCCTATTCTTATGATGATGCCTGTTTTGGTTGGTTTAGTGGGTGACTGGTGCTTATTCGTTGGATACGCTTTCTTTGGAGTAAGCGTTTTATTGACCATATTGTCAGGATTTAACTACATTATCGTAAACAAAGACGTTATTGGATATAAGGATAGATAATAAGATGCAAAATACTGTATTCAAAGCATTTTGTGATGAGAAAATTTTAAAATCAAACCTTACTAAAATTTTAGAAGGAAAGTTTGATTTTACGATAAAATCCGCTTATAACGACAATTTAGTTACCGTAAACTTTGGACAAGCGGAACTCTCCGTTGTGCGAGAATACGAACAAAAAATTTATTCTACGCTAAATAAATACATTTATTTTGACGGAGATATTTCTTTACCCGAGATGTGTTCTTTGCTTTTGAGAACTTACAAAAAGAAAGTTGGAGTAGCAGAAAGTTTAACGGGTGGAATGATAGCGGACAGTTTTGTATCTTTATCGGGCGCAAGCGAAGTTTTTTCAGAAGGCTTGGTTTGTTACTCGAGAGAAGCGAAGATTAAAAATTTAGGCGTATCGCCAAGAACTATTATGCGTTACACAGTCGTTAGTCGTGAAGTTGCGTACGAAATGGCAAGGGGGATAATTACCAAAGATTATAACGATTTTGCAATTTCAACTACAGGCTATGCGGAACAGTTCGGTGAAAAAGACAACGCGGGTTTAGTTTATATAGGCATTGGGGACAAGACTCGAGTAGAAGTTTACGGATATAAGTTTATAGGTGACCGTGAAAAAGTTCGTAAATTGACTACAAACGCTGCAATATTTCATTTAATAAAAAAAATTAAAGGCTCATTTGATTACGTGGGATAAGTGAGGTAAATTATGGAAGATAAAAAAATTGACAAGAAAAAAGAATTAGAGAACGTTATCGCTCAAATTGAAAAGCAATATGGTAAAGGCGCTATTATAAGATTGGGCGAAAAATCGAGAATAACGACTGACGTTATACCGACGGGTTGTATTACTTTGGATATTGCGCTTGGAATAGGTGGTGTACCAAAGGGAAGAATTATTGAAATCTATGGACCAGAATCTTCTGGTAAAACCACTGTTTCTTTACATATTATTGCATCATTACAAAAAGCAGGGGGAACTGCAGCATTTATTGATGCGGAACACGCGTTAGATCCTACTTATGCATCAAATCTTGGCGTAGATATAGGTAACTTATACGTATCTCAACCGGATAACGGCGAACAAGCGTTAGAGATAACTGACGCGCTTGTTAGAAGTAATTCAGTTGATATCGTTGTAATTGACTCGGTTGCTGCGTTAACGCCAAAGGCTGAAATTGACGGCGAAATGGGAGATTCTCATATGGGATTGCAAGCAAGACTCATGTCTCAAGCATTGAGAAAACTTGCAGGTGTTGTAAGTAAATCAAATACCTGTGTAATATTTATCAATCAATTAAGAGAAAAAGTTGGTCTTGTGTTTGGTAACCCTGAAACCACCCCCGGTGGAAAAGCGTTGAAATTCTATTCAAGTATTAGAATGGACGTAAGATGTGCGGATAAGATTAAGAGCGGTACAGAGTTTGTTGGAAACCGCACTAAAGTTAAAATTGTAAAAAATAAACTTGCGCCTCCTTTCAAAACGGCAGAATTTGATATCTTGTTTGGTAAAGGAATATCCAAAATCGGTTGCTTGCTTGACCTTGCAATCGAAGCGGGCATTATGACCAAGAGTGGCGCATGGATTAGTTATAATGATGAAAAAGTAGCGCAAGGCCGTGAAAAAGCCTTGGAATATTTAAGTGAAAATCCTGAAATTGTAGAAAATATTGAAAATATGATTAAGGAAAAATATTTCGCTAAATAAAAATTATATTAACCTTGACTTTTGCGTCTAAAAGGCGTAAAATATATATGTACGGTAATGTACGTTATTTGAAAATTGAAAACTTAATAGGAGGAAAACGATGATAGGCATAAATGCAAACCTTCTTGCCGAAATTTCTCCCATAGTTCCAATAATAGTTGGCGTTGTTGCCATAGTAATTGGTCTTATCGTTGGTTATTTAT
>JAZSRG010000172.1:0-6507 GCA_045538365.1 Clostridia bacterium | reverse complement strand
TAACCATTAAAGAACTTCAAGAAAAATATCCCAACGCAAAATATACTCGTTTTGATACCTTAAATATTTCTTGGGGTACGGGTATTCAAGTTTATCTCGCAGCAAAATACTTTAACGAAGGTCACACTATTGACGAAACCGTGAAGTATTTGGAAAAAATGCGCGACAGAGTAGGCGTTTGCTTCTCCGTTGATAACTTGGAGTATTTAAAAAGAGGGGGACGAATTTCTCCCGTTGCAGCCGCGTTTGGTAATCTTTTGCAACTTAAACCCGTACTGAAAGTTTCAGACGGCTCACTTTGCGTTGCATCCAAAGAAAAAGGCAAGAAGAAAGCAATCAATTATATGCTTAACACCCTTTTTGAAAACGAACTTGACGAAAACGCGCCCATTGTCGTATTGCACGCCGATATCGAAGAAGAAGGCAAGTTTATGGTGGAAAAAATTAAAGAAAAATACGGAGATAAAAAGGAGATTTTCTTCTATTCCGTAGGACCTATTGTCGGAGCGCATTGCGGACCGGGAACGGTTGGTGTGATTTACGTTAAAAAGTAAAAAAAGAGAGCGTGTAAACGCTCTTTTCACTATAAAAAATAAAACAAGACAATTAAACTCAAATAAATCGAGTAACGAAAATTGTTATATAATAGTTACTCGGAGGGACTATGATAAAGAAATTACTATCTTTTACAAAAGGATATAAAAAAGCAACCATTCTCGCGCCTATTACTATGGTGGGAGAAGTTTTAGCCGAAGTTTTAATTCCTTTTTTGATGCAATTTATGTCTCAAGGGATGGAAGCAGAGGACGTGAACACCGTCGTAACGGTTGGCGTATTAATGATTCTCCTTGCCTTCTTTGCTCTTTTCTGTGGAATTATGTCGGCAAAATACGCGTGTTACGCAAGCACGGGCTTTGCAAAAAATCTTCGTCAAGGACTTTTTGCAAAAGTTCAAGACCTGTCCTTTAAAAACACGGATAAGTTTACTACCGCATCATTGGTTACAAGACTAACCACGGACATCAATAATACCCAAATGGCGTTTATGATGTGTATTCGTATGATGGTTAGAGCGCCTTTGATGCTTATATGCGCAACCACGCTTGCATTTGTACAAAACGCTGAACTCGCCGTTATTTTCGTGGTAGCGATACCTATACTTGCCGTATGTTTGGCTTTGATTATGTCGAAAGCGCATCCGAGATTTAAAAAGATGCTCAAAAAATTCGATTTTCTTAATAGAACGGTACAAGAAAATCTCGTAAGCGCGCGCGTAGTTAAGGCGTTCGTTCGCGAAGATTTTGAAGAAGAAAAATTTAAAAAGGCTTCAGAAGAAGTAAGAAATACTCAAGTTAGAGCGGAAAAACTTATAATTTTCCAAATGCCTATCGTGCAAATGGTAATGTACGCAACCACCGTAGCCGTTATTTTGCTTGGCGGAAACGTAGTGCTTGCAGGCGGACTTGGAGTAGCCGAACTATCCAGTTTCTTGTCGTACGGTACGCAAATACTTATGTCGTTGACTTTCTTGTCCATGGCAGTTATGATGTTTACAATCGCTGGCGCATCCCTTTCTCGTATAAAAGAAGTTTTTGACGAAGTACCCGATATTCAAGACGTTGACGCGGATGAAAATTTAATACCCGAAAACGGAGAAATAGTTTTCAAGAACGTAAACTTTAATTACGCAGGAAAAAACGATAAGTACGTTTTAAAAGATTGTAATATAACTATTTCGTCCGGCTCAACGGTTGGAATTATAGGTGGAACGGGTTCGGCGAAAACCACTTTCGTTCAACTTATCCCAAGGCTGTACGACGCGACTACGGGCTCTATTACGGTAGGCGGTCACGACGTTAGAGAGTACAAACTTAAAAATCTTCGTGAAAGCGTTGCAATGGTTTTGCAAAAAAACGTTTTGTTCTCGGGAACTATCAAAGGCAACTTGAAGTGGGGCAATAAAAACGCCACGGACGAAGAAATAATAACCGCGGCAAAAGCGAGCGCGGCTCACGACTTTATCATGAGTTTCCCAAATGGGTACGATAGTTGGATTGAGCAGGGTGGTGTAAACGTGTCGGGCGGACAAAAGCAAAGACTTTGTATTGCTCGCGCCTTACTTGCAAATCCCAAAGTGCTTATATTAGACGACTCGACGAGCGCCGTTGATACTGCAACGGACGCTATGATAAGAAAAGGTTTCAAAGAGCACATAAGCGACTCCACCGTACTTATTATTGCGCAACGAATAAATTCTGTAAAAGACGCTGATTTTATTATCGTTTTGGACGAAGGTAAAATAGACGGCGTGGGAACACACGACGAATTGTTGAAAAACAACGCAATTTACCGTGAAGTTTACGAGTCACAACAAAGGGGGAACGAATAATGGCAAGATTAAATAATATTCCCCAAAACTTTACGCAACCAAAAAGCAAAAAGAAAATATTAGGCAGACTTTTAAAATATCTTGGAAAAAGCAAGGGTAAACTCGTCGTTGTGTTTATTGCTTTAATTATAAGTTCTCTTGCAGGCGTTGCGGGAACTTTGATGGTTAGCAATCTTATCAATACTATCCAAACTTCGGTTGAAACGCAAACCGTTTTGGGAAGTGAGTTTTATACCCAACTTTTCGTTATGATAGGCATATACGTTGCAGGAATTATATGTACGTACACCTATCAACGTATTATGGTGTCCGTTTCGACAGGCACGCTTAAAAGACTCCGTGACGATATGTTCGTAAAAATGCAAAGTCTTCCCATAAGATATTTTGATACGCATACGAACGGAGAATTGATGAGCCGTTTCACTAACGATACCGACGTTATGCGCGAGATGATATCAAACTCTTTGCCTCAACTCGTAACTGCTTTTATAACTATAGTCGGCGCGTTTATAGCAATGCTTATATCAAGTTGGTTTTTGACCATAATTATCGTTATAATGATAATAATTATGCTTGTGATTGCTACTAAATTCGGCGGAAAAAGCGGAAAATATTTTATCGCAAACCAACGCTCTGTTGGACGCGTAAACGGATATATTGAAGAATATATCGAAGGACAAAAGGTAGTAAAAGTTTTCTGTCACGAAGACGAAACAAAAGAGGGCTTTGATAAGTTAAACGAAGAACTTCGTGAAAACGCTTGCAAAGCAAATACCTTTGCCAATATGATAATGCCTATTATGGGAAATATTTCCTATATAACTTACGCCGTTATCGCTATGGTTGGTATTGCTATTTATATCTTAACGAACGGCGTTGCGTTAAGCATAGGAACAATCGTTATGTTCTTGATGTTAACGAGAATGGTATCAAACCCAATAGGCACGTCGTCGCAACAAATTAACGTTATACTTATGGGCTTGGCGGGCGCATCGAGAATATTTGAAGTTTTAGACGAAGAACCGGAAAAAGACGAAGGTTACGTAACGCTCGTTAACGCTAATATCGACGAAAACGGTAATATTACGGAAAGTGAAAAACGCACGGGTAAGTGGGCTTGGAAACACCCCCACCACGACGGAACGCTAACTTACACCGAACTTAAAGGGGACGTTCGTTTCGTGGACGTAACCTTTGGTTACACGGAAGAAAAAACCGTTCTTAAAAACGTGTCCCTTTACGCAAAACCCGGTCAAAAGATAGCCTTCGTTGGCTCAACGGGCGCAGGAAAGACGACTATAACTAACCTTATTAACCGTTTCTACGACGTACCCGACGGAAAAATTCGTTACGACGGAATAAATATCAATAAGATAAAGAAAGCAGACCTTAGACGTTCTCTTGCAATGGTTTTACAAGATACGCACTTATTCACGGGAACGGTTATGGATAATATTCGCTACGGCAAACTTGACGCGACGGACGAAGAGTGTGTGAATGCTGCAAAACTCGCAAACGCACATTTCTTTATATCGCATTTGCCCGACGGATATAACACTATGCTAACCGCAGACGGCGCTAACCTTTCTCAAGGACAAAGACAATTACTTGCAATCGCGCGTGCGGCAGTTGCTAATCCGCCCGTACTTATTCTTGACGAAGCGACCAGTTCTATTGACACGAGAACGGAAGCCCTTATCGAAAAAGGTATGGATAAACTTATGGAAAACAAAACGGTATTCGTTATTGCTCATAGATTATCCACCGTTCGAAACGCCAACGCTATAATGGTGCTTGAAAATGGTGAAATTATAGAAAGAGGAGATCACGAGTCTTTGCTTGAAATAGGCGAGAGCGGAAAGTATTATCAATTGTATAACGGATTGTTTGAATTATCATAAAAACGCTAAAAAAACGCAGAATAGCCCCAATCGTTTGACAGATTGGGGCTTTTATTGTATTATAAATATTTGAGAGGTTACTATGGATTATAAAAAGAATATTGCTCAACTTATAAGTATTGACGGCGTTAGCGAAGAAGAAATTTATTCTTTGCTCACTTTCCCAAAAGATTTGACTATGGGGGACTATTGCTTACCATGTTTCCGTTTTGCAGGCAAACTTCGTAAATCTCCTATGGTTATTGCGGACGAACTTTGCGCAAAGATAGACGTAAGCGCGCACTCTTACCTTGAAAAAGTTGAGAGCGTTGCAGGATATCTTAATTTTACTCTTGACAAAAAAGATTACGCAGAGAAAGTTATAAATAAAGTTTTGCAAAAAGGGGAAGACTACGGTAATTCGGATATTGGAGCAGGCAAAACAGTTTGTATCGACTATTCTTCCGTTAATATTGCAAAACCTTTCCATATAGGACACTTATCTACCACCGTTATCGGCGCTGCGCTTTACAGAATTTACAAAGCGCTCGGTTACAACGTCGTTGGTATCAACCACTTGGGCGACTGGGGTACGCAGTTTGGTAAACTCATATCCGCGTTTAAGCGTTGGGGAGATAAAGAAGATATCGAGAAAAGGGGAGTTAAAGCCCTTTACGAAATTTACGTTCGTTTCCACAAAGAAGAAAAGGAAAATCCCGCTCTTTCCGACGAAGGTCGCGCTTACTTTAAGAAAATTGAAGACGGAGATCCCGAAGCCCTTGAACTTTTCGGATTTTTCCGTGACGTTACCCTTAAAGAAGTAGAAAAATTGTACGCAAGACTCGGCGTTAAGTTTGATTCTTATTGCGGAGAGAGTTTCTATAACGACAAAATGCAACCCGTACTTGACGAATTAGACCAAAAAGGTCTTTTGGTTGAGAGCGAAGGGGCAAAAGTCGTAAACCTTGATAATTACGATATGCCACCGTGCTTGCTCGTTAAAGCGGACGGGGCAACTCTTTACGCTACCCGTGATATGGCGGCGGCATTTTACAGAAAACAAACTTACGACTTTGATAAATGTTTGTACGTTGTAGCGTACCAACAAAACTTGCACTTCAAACAATGGTTTAAAGTCGTAGAACTTATGGGCAAAGAGTGGCACAAAGATTTAATCCACGTTTCTTTCGGTATGGTGTCCCTTGAAGACGGCGCAATGAGTACGCGTGAAGGAAGGGTTGTTTTCCTTGAAGAAGTTCTTAATAAAGCCGTTAAAAAGGCAGGGGATATCATAAACGAAAAGAGTCCTAACCTTGAAGGAAAGGAAAAAATCAGCGAACAAGTTGGCGTGGGCGCGGTTATTTTCTCCGCTCTTTGCAATAATAGAATTAAAGATATCGTGTTTAATTTTGATAAAGTATTGAATTTTGACGGAGAAACCGCTCCATATCTTCAATACACCGTTGCTCGCTGTAATTCCGTTGTGGAAAAAGCGGGCGCGGAAGAATATACGCCTGACTACGGTGGGGTATTAGGAAAGGTAGGAAACGAACTTACTAATATGTTGTCCCGTTTCGAGCGTATCGTAAAAGACTCGGCTGACAAAAACGAGCCAAGTTTAGTTACGAGATATCTTTTAGGCGTTGCGGCGCTTTATAATAAGTTCTATTTCGAGTACAAAATCATAACGGACGACAAGGCTATTCAACAAGCAAGACTCAATCTAACCAAGGCTACGAGAACGGTACTCAAAAACGGACTTGCTTTACTCGGCATAGAATCGCCTGAAAGAATGTAAAAATTGTTAAAATTTGCAAAACAAGTTGTAAAACGGTTGCAAAAGATATAAAAAAAAGTTATAATACATTAGAAAATAATTTGTAATACATTTTTTTGGAGGAAACAAAAATGGCTAAAGTAACTAAAGTTGCAATTAACGGTTTCGGACGTATCGGTCGTCTTGCTTTCAGACAGATGTTCGGCGCAGAAGGCTATGAAGTAGTTGCTATCAACGATCTTACCAGCCCTGAAATGCTCGCTCACCTTTTGAAATACGATACCATGCAGGGTAACTACGTAGCAGCAGGTCACACTGTTGAATCTACCGAAGATTCCATTATCGTAGACGGTAAGGAAATCAAAATCTCTGCTGAAAAGAACGCTGCTGATTGTCCTTGGGCTAAATACGACGTTGACGTTGTATTAGAATGTACCGGATTCTACACCAGCAAAGAAAAG
>JAZSRG010000194.1:0-10967 GCA_045538365.1 Clostridia bacterium | reverse complement strand
ACTTAGTTTTTATGCTAAAGAGCGCTATCAAAACGTCCACCATTTTGAACCGCTCCCCTAAAAAACTCGCCGATATGGTAATACAAGGCGACAACAAAGGCATAATGGATATAAACCGCCTAATAAACCAATGCACCTTCGCCACCGACAAAAGCCACAATCTCGCCCGCATAGTCCTCGAAACCGAACAATCCCACATAGATACCCTTAAAAAGTATTTGTGAGTAAAACAAAAAGCAAGCACAATTTCGTGCTTGCTTTTTATTTAGTTTAAAACTATAATTGAATTTTCAAAGCAGGAACGACGCCAGCATTAGTAATATAAACGTATTCACCACTAACTGCACCGCCACGTCTTATAGATAAACATAAATATCCATCACTAAAATAAGGAGAACGAAGCCACCAAAAACTATTTCCGTTATTTACTCCACCGTCAAACGCGAAACAACCTTGACTTAATGCATAATCAGTTGCTTTTTTACTCCTTTTTGCATCGTCATAGGAAAAACTTGCATTAAATCCATATGCGCTATTCGTTACTTCTTGCATACTCAATAAAAATACTTTGTCTTGAGTATTACTACAAGCATAACCATTTACACCATTATTAAGTAAATATGCATTGTTATGCGAATTTGTACTTCTTGCACTATTATCTACCGTAGTAGTTTTTATTATTTTCTTTTCTCCTGTGCTAAATGCTGTATTATAAAAAGTATCGTTTAGCCAAGCGCGAATTGTGCTATATTTATAATTGTTGGATTGTTCTACGTCATATGTTTGTGAGTCAATTGCCATATCACATAGCAATAAGCCCTTTGTCTCGTCAAGTATAGTCCAACTTATAGGTTCATATTTAAACCAATATATCGTTTCTACATAATAGCCGTTCTCATCTTGATTTGTGTGATCATTATTAGAATCTATATCAACCCAATGCGGTCTATATTGATTAAAATACACACCCCTATATTTCTCCCCTTCAAACATGATATCAATATACCACATAAAATCAGACTTTAGTTCGTTTATATAATATTCATACGAAGTCCAATTTTGAGAATTCTCACTTGTAGGCAAAATGCCTGCTAATGAGTTTAGATTGGATACCACAGCAATATCACTTACTTCGCTTTGGGGATAACTACCAAAATATACAGTGTTTCCTTCACGGGTGTACAATTCTCCTTTGATTACTTCTATACTTTCTCCATAAATTCTTGAGCCTTCTTCTCCGCTATACGCTTTAACGCTATATATTCCGTCGGGTAAATTGTATATTCCTATAGCAAATTTTCCTTCTTCACCTATTACCTTTCCTTCATATAGATATGATGCGCCACCTTCTAGTGTAAGTATAATACCATATTCACTTGATAAATCTGAAACTTGACCGAAGAATATAAAAGCATATCCTTGATGTACCCCACTATCGTATTCACCTTCGTAATACTCTGAAAGCGTTTCAACCGTACTTTCCGCGCTTACAGAAAAAGAAAATAATGACAAGCAGAAAGAAATTGCAAGCACTACTACTAAAATTTTAGATAACTTTTTCATTTTTCTCTCCTTTATTCTGCTGTCACAACACCAGAGCCGTAATCGTACGACGTGATAGTGCCACCGAGTTCGTCAAGACTTGGCGCGAAACTGCCCCAAGGCGCGTTTGCAATACTTTCACTTTGTACCATACTAACTTTTGTGAGTATGGGTTTTGCATAAATTTTCATTTGTTTTCTCCTTTTGTTGTATTACATAGTTTAAAAATACTATGTTTTTTAATATTATAGTCAGTTTATAACTGACTGTCAAGCAAAAACTGACCATTTGTTGTATAATAATATTATGGATTTCACAAAAAGGTTTAATGAAATATTAAAAAGTTCGGGGAAAACGCAAGCGGAAATTGCTCGCGCGCTAAACGTGACTAAACAATGTGTAAACGATTATAAAACGGGAAAAACGCTCCCTTCTCTCAATACTCTTTATGAACTTTGCGTTTATTTGGAAGTTTCCGCTGATTATATATTAGGTTTATCTGAATATTAAAAAAGACCGATTAAATCGGTCTTTTTTGTTTTTAAACTTATAAACTTTCTATCACGTCAAGCGCGGGATTAAGATAATCTACGTTTATATTTTCTACCTTGCCTTGGTCAATGTTGGACGCGATTTCGCGGTCAAGGGGAAGTCTGCCTAAAACCTTTAAGTGGTATTCGGTGGCTACTTCGTCTATTTTGCTACCGCCGAAGATATCGATTTCCTTGCCACAGTCGGGGCACTTTACGTAACTCATATTCTCTACTACACCCAAAATAGGTATATTCATCATATTCGCCATATTTACAGCCTTTGCTACTATCATAGATACGAGTTCTTGGGGGCTAGTTACGATAACTATGCCGTCCACTTTGATAGATTGGAAAACGGTCAAAGGCACGTCACCCGTTCCCGGAGGACAGTCTATAAACATATAGTCCACGTCACCCCAAATAACGTCCGTCCAAAATTGCTTAACCATATTAGCGATTACAGGTCCACGCCAAATAACGGGGCTTTTCTCGTCAGGGAGCAAAAGGTTAGCGGACATTATCTTAACACCGCTTTCACTGTCTTTCGGGAAAATGCCGTTGTCTGCCGAATCCACACCGGACGACACGCCGAACATTTTAGGAACGCTTGGTCCTGTAATGTCTGCGTCAAGTACGGCGCATTTTTTGCCACGTTTTTGCATAAGGCTTGCTAAAAGTCCGGTAACCAAGGACTTTCCTACGCCACCTTTACCGCTAACTACTGCAATAACTTTTTTAATATTTGATAATTCGTGTGGTTTTTCCAACAAACTTTCAGGGGTTGAACATTTTGACTTACAACTTGAACAATCGTGATTGCATTCGCTCATTATATCATCTCCAAAAAAATTATTTCCTAATTTACCCTTTTTATGCTCTTTTTACAATTCTCCAACACAAAAACAAAAATGATTTAGTGCTTTCGCACCGTGAATTGAAAACTGCGTTTTCATGATTTGTCGTCTTTGACGACGTGAATTGACTTGCTTTGCAAGTCATTGTGGTAAAATTTAAAAAACCATAATGAAACCAAAGGTTTCAAATCATGGCGATAGCCAAATCATGGCATAGCCACTTCATGACGACAGTCAATTCATTATAAAAAGGAGTTCGTGAACTCCTTTTCTTTTTTGTTAGTTACGCTTGCGTTGTTTTTCTTTCTTTATTTTTTGGACTTTTTGTTGTTTTGGTTTTCTAAACAAGAAGAAGGCTGCGACTACTCCGCTAACCAAACACATGCCAAGCGTTATCCAAAAACCTATCATTTCGCCTTGCCAAGGAACCATTACGTTCATACCGAATATACTTGCTATCAAGGTCGGCAAGGAAATGATAAAGGTAATAGCCGTCAAGACTTGCATGGTTTTGTTCATTTTGTTTGAACTAATAGACGAGAAACCTTCCATGGTCGCACTCAAAATGTTGCGGTAAATGGTACACATTTCTATAGCCTGTTGGTTCTCGATATGCACGTCTTCCAAAAGTTCGCTATCTTCTTCATACTTTTTGAGTACTTCCGTTCTCGTTATCTTGTTAATAACCGCTTCGTTTGCTTGAAGAGAAGTCGAGAAGTAAACCAATGCGTTTTGCAACTCAAGTAATTGTACGAGTTGGGTGTCTTTAATAGTTTTGGTCAACTCGTTTTGGATACGTTGGCTGGCTTTATCGATTTGGCGCAAGTATTGCAAAAACTTTGTTGCAACGGAATAAAGTATTTTTAACACAAACCAAGAACGTTTCTTAATAGATACACCTTTTACTCGTCCCATTATAAAGTCGTTTATAATAGACGTGTTTTGCAAACAAACGGTAATAACCGTGTCGTTACCAACCAAAACGCCCAAAGGTATGGTCGAATAGGTATAGTAAACCTCCTCGTCCTCAGTCACAGGAATATCGACAAGTACGAGGGTGAAACCGTCTTCCGCATCTACTCTGGCGCGTTCTTCTTCATCCAAAGGCGCTTTTAAAAATTCTTCGGGCGCGCCCGTCAAACTAATAATGGTTTCTATATCCTTATCGGTCGGATCTTGCAAATGAAACCATTTGTCCTTTGGTGAAAAATCTACGCTCTCGAATACGTCTTCGGGCAACTCTATAACGGCTCTTTCGCCTGCTTGCATAGCATAGGTTTTTATCATACAAGGTTATTTTACCACCATTTTCCCACTTTGGCAAGAGATTTTTCAAAATTTAGCCACATATAATATTATATGAATAAAATTTGGTTCTTTTTAATGCTTTTTAGCATGCTATTTTGTTTATCTCACCCCGACGATATATTATCGTCACTTTTGTCGGGCGCAAGTAACGCGCTAAACCTTGCAATCTCCCTTTTTGCGGTGTACGTTTTGTGGTCGGGGATAATTGCGCTTATGGAAAAATCGGGTTTGTCGCAAAAAATCGCAAAAATTCTCTCCCCTATCACTAAAAAACTTTTTAGGGGCGAATCGGAAGACACGAGAAAATATATTGCTATGAACTTCTCCGCTAATCTTTTAGGCGCAGGGGGCGCGGCAACTCCACTTGGGATAAAAGCCGTGGAATCAATGAAACGTAACGGGGACAAAGCCACGTTTTCTATGATACTTTTTACCGTTATAAACGTGTCGTCTATCCAACTTATACCCACTACGATTATATCTCTCCGCACGCAAGCGGGCTCTAACACTCCATACGATATTTTGCTCCCTTGTCTTATAGTTAGTAGTATATCCACAGTTTTGAGCGTTGTCGCGGTATTTTTGTTTTGTAAAAGAAAAAAGCATTTACAAAATTGATTTTGTAAATGCTTTGCTTATTATTCAATATAAAACGGAATCAACTCCATATAATCTCTTTCCAAAAACTCGTTTTCGTTAGATGCCGTTTCTAAAATTTGCTTGTTTATCATACGTTTGGTGGTGTCGTCCGCGTACTCGTAGAGTTCACTCTCCATCATCTCGTCCATTTGTCTTTGATTTATCTCACGGTTTATCATTTGAACGTCGGCGGATTCTCCGTCCATGGCTTTTTCTAAAAGGGTTTCGTAAAGTTCGTCCCCTTCATAACGCTCGGCGTAAGCGCAGAACTCTTCCTCTTTTCCGCAATTTTTAAAAGCAACGGCTAAAGCGTAGAAAAGTTCGGGGTTATCGCCCGCGTTTTCCAAAGACACGTTATCTACTACGACTTTGCTTCCGCCTTTTTGGTTAAGCATAGTTACGGTGTCCGTTAATACGGCAACTTTGTTGCTCTTAACTGCGTTTTTCAATAATTCGTCCGTGTTCTCTTCCGTTGCAGACAAAAGTTTTGCAAGAATTAAAGATGCGGACGCTTTTTCCTTTTCGCTCATGTCGTCAAGGCTTGTTTCCAAAACTTTCTTTGCAATATCCGTCATACCAAGCACGTAATAAAGCATACCTACCAAGTATTGGGTATTTGAGTCCATAAAGGATACAGGCATACCTACTAATAAGTCGAAGGCTTTTTTCATCTCGGAGTCGTCTTTTAAGATATGGTATTGAGCCAAACTCATATAATACTCTTTGCAATCGAAAACGTCTTCTATTGCGCTACCCTTTTCCAAAAATGCGCCAACGGACAAGAAAAACTCGTAATCGGGAATAATATCTTCTTCAATCTCTTTGCCGTTGTATAAATCAACGTACAAAGCAATCACGTTATTTGCGGTATAAGCGCAAGGATAACGATAGAAAGCAAAAAGCGTAAGGTCGGCAAAAAGCGCAAAATCTTCTTTATCTTGTTTTTTGATTTCTTCACACAAATCTTCAAAATCGAAATCAAACAAATATTGCATTTCACGTCTGTTTGCAATCTCTTTTGCTTTAGAATTGTAACCCATTTTTTTAAAGATATTCATATTACACCTCGTTTTATATTTTATCACATTAAAAGGACTTTTTGCAAGTATATGATATCAAAATGCGCTATTTTATTGATTTTCGACATTAAAAACAAAAAAAGACGAAAAAACTTCTGAAAGCAAAAAGAAAAACCCTCCGCAAAGAAGGGTTTTAAAGTATTTCGACGCTTTTATAACGCTTTGTCTGCTCTCGTATTTAAGTTTTAGTGTAAAGTAAAATAACGCGAAAGAGCAAGAAAGACGAAAAAGAAAATACCCTCCCGAAAGGCGCGTACTAAGTCGTACGTAACTGCACGGGAGGGTGTTTTATTTTAAAGTATTTTGACGCTCTTTCGCGTTATTAGTCTGCTTTGTAAGGCAACAAAGCCATCTCTCTTGCGCGCTTAATTGCGGTAGCAAGAATTCTTTGATGCTTTGCACATACTCCGCTCATTCTGCGGGGAAGAATTTTGCCTTTTTCCGTGATAAATCTTCTGAGTTTTTGTACGTCCTTGTAATCAATCTCATCAATTTTTTCTACACAGAAAGTGCAAACTTTTTTCTTGGGCATACGTCTTGCGGGACGTTTTGCGCCTTTATCTTCGTTCATAGCCATTTTATTTACCTCCTGATTATTAGAACGGCAAATCTTCTTCTACAGGTTCAAGAGTGCTGATGGGAGCAGATTTTGCAACAGGTGCGCTTTCAATATACTCTCCGCCTTCGTTTGAACGAGTGGACAAGAATTGCACTTCGTCTGCAACGATATCCGTTGCATATCTCTTTACACCGTCAACTTCGTAACTTCTGGTTTGGATAGAACCGCTAATTGCTGCTTTGCTACCTTTTTTAAGGTATTTAGCGCAGTTATCTGCTTGTCCACGCCATACTACGATATTTAAAAAATCGGTGTCATTTTCGCCGTTGGCATTCTTAAATCTACGGCTTACCGCAAGAGAAAACGTACAAACGGACGTACCGTTTGCAGTAGTTCTGAGTTCGGGATCGCGAGCAAGATTACCAATCAAAAAAACTTTGTTCATAATTTACCTCCAATCATACGGAATTAGCGAACGGTAATCATGTGTCTGATTACTTCGTCCGTGATACGCATTTGACGGCTGATTTCCGCAGGAACAGTTTCCTCTGCCGTGAAAGCCATAAGCACGTAATAACCTTCGTTCATGTAATTGATAGGATAAGCGAATTTCTTCATTCCCCATTTGTCAACGGTATCAACCGTTCCATTGAGCGAAGTAACGAGCGCGCTGAATTTTTCGATAACTGCTTCTTTAGCATCGTCAGCGGTGTTGGCTTTGATAATGTACAATACCTCGTAACTTTTCATATTTCCACCTCCTTTTGGACTAAACGGTCTTGCTCATGCAAGACAAGGGCATAAAAATGCTTGTATATTGTAACACAATATTTTTATAAACGCAAGGATTTTAACACAAAAATTACCCCGAAACGTACTTTTCGGGGTTTTTTAGGTCGTTATTTTTATTTTTGTTTGAGTTTTTAGGCTTATTTCTTCTATTTTTTGCGTTTTTTCTTTACCAAAATTACCTTCGTAAACTTTTTTTAGGTCAAAAACGTCGTAACCTAATGATAAAAATCTTTGGTGTAAGGTATCAATTCCCAAAGACAGTTTGTCGCCAACGAGTTTTTGCGCCTTCTCTTTTTCCTTGTCCCCGCGCCCTATGAAACTATTTATCAAGTCACTTTCCACGAGTTCAAGGTCAAGATTTATTTTGCCCTGCCCTTTCTCGTCCACTTTAATTTCCACCTTCTTTTTGCGAAATTCTACGCTTTTTTTGCCGTCTGAAAATGTTACTGCAAAAGTTCCCCTTTCAAAATCTTTATTCACTAAATTGTAAAAACCCACTTCTTCGCTTGACAACGCGCCTAAAAACCTATCACGAGATACCACCGCTCCTTCTCTTACGGACAATAGCACCTTGTTTTCCCCTTTTTGCTCGTTTGAAGTGGTTGGCTCGTCAATATTTTCTTCAACTTTAACTTCAGGCAAAACAACCGAGCCTAATGAAGACGTTGTTTTCACTAAATAGTCGTGTATCGTGCATTTCACGATATCGGCGTAACCGTCCGCCGAACCTATCATTCTTTGCAAAGCGAAGGACGTGGAAAGATTTATTCCCACCTTTTTCTTTAAAATTTCTTTGGTGTCCCCTTCGTAATACACGAGAAAGGTGTTTTCCGTGATTTTAGAGTTCTTTAAAAGTTCGTCTAAAACTTCAAAAAGCCTACCGCTCTCCACTATTTTTTTGCCGACAATCACGGTGTTACAATGGGCGTAACTCATATATTCCGCGCTGTCCACCATCATTTTTTGGGTGGCTTCTCCAAAAGTTTTGCCACTTGACGAGAGCACCGCGTAGTTATCGTTATTAGGCGTATCCGCGCCCATATCTCCCGCTACCAAAATTTGGCAAGCAACGGTAATGTTTTCTCCGTCCACGTCCAATCCCATTCCAACTACGATACCACGGTTATTTAGAACCAAAGTGTTTGTAATCGAGCCAAAAAAGAGAAAGACGACCATTAAAAACAAGATTATTACGAATTTATTTCTGAGTATTTTCATAGTCTAACCTCTCGTAATTATTTTCCTGTGTCTTTTTAGAAAATAAAGTGAACAAAAGCAAAATAAGGGGCGCGCCCACGCCTAAAATCAAGGACGGCACGCTCATAAACTCTCCAACGCTATAGGCTATGCGGATATCCTTTATAAAATAGACTAAACCTAAAACGGACAAAACTCCGCTTATAGGCAAGACGAAATTAGTGACCTTTTCGGAAAAGACGTAACTTACAGCCCCTTTTATGCCTAAAAACAAGAGCGCAAGTTTAGCCGTACACGAAGTGAGCCAAGAAAGTATGGCAATCCAGTCCACTTTACCCACGTCCGCCGATATCATATTGTAGCCGGAGAGCCTTGCAAAAGCGTTGGGAACGCTAGCGGTTAGTTCTCCCCATTGTGCGACAAAAACTGCAAAAAGCGCGCTAATTAAAAGAGATAAAACTATTATACCCCCGAAAACAAGCCCGAATTTTTGTTTTTTCTTGTCCCGAATATCTATAAAAAGCAAGGGCAAATAATCGCAAAACCAAAAATATCCGTTCACGCCACCAAGTATTTTTTTGCTTTTTTCTCCGTCTAAAATAGGTTTTAGGTTGGAAAAATCAAAATTTGCCGTGTTAAACAATAGGCTAATCAAAACGGCGAAACCTAAAAACCATATAAGCACGTCGCATACTCGACCAACCGATTTTGCCCCTTTATACGCTAAATAACAGGACGCGAATACTATGGGAATAGATATTTGCAGTCTTTCTCCTTCATCAAAAAAGGACTGCAAGAGATAACTCAAAGTTTCTTCGCTAAACACCGTTATTTGCAATAAAAAGTAAAGCGCTAAAATAATGGCGAAGCCAAAAGTTATATACTTAAAAGCAGGCGCGGAAAAGCAAAGCGTGCCCACCTTTTGTTTGATTAAAAATATAATACCAAGCGCTAAAACGTCCAAAAGCAAGGGAAAAAGCACGGTCAGCCACATATCCCGTCCCCCAATGCTCGCAAAAAAACTTGGGAGCATAGCGATTTTGTATGCGGGAATTGCTAACGCTGATAAAAAGAATAATTGTCTTTGACTCATTTATCTTCTCCTTGCCTTGTTTTATTGACGTTTGGGATAGATTTTGGTCGCGATTTCATAGAAAAATTACTCTCTTTAAACATACCGTCTTGTAAGTCTTCCACGATTAGCGGTGCGTAAGGCGCAAGGTAAGGCGAGCCGTACGAGTCAAGAGAAGACAAGTATCCTATAAGACAAATCATACCCAAAAGTATGCCGTACAAACCTAAAATACCCCCTAAACCTACGAAAACTACGCGCAAAAGAGAAAAAGTTCCCACGTCGTCGGGCACGCAGTAGAGTCCGATACCCGATAATGCCGCAATCAAAACGGCAGGAGAAGACAAAAGTCCTGCCTTTACCGCCGTATCTCCCAACACTATTGCCCCAACGACGGACAACGCCATACCTACGTACTTGGGCATTCTTAAACTCGTTTCGTTTAAAATCTCAAAAAGCAAAACGACGAAAAGCATTTCAAGTGTGGGCGTTAAGGGTATTCCCGACGTGGAATTTAGTATGGTTATTAAAAATTTCAAGGGTAAAACCTGATATTGATATTCTTGAACGGCTACGAAAATTGCGGGCAACAAAATAGCCACGAAAGAGCCGAAAAGACGAACAAGTCTTAAAACCGTCGCCCTATAATCTCGCCTATAATAATCCCCGCTATCTTGAAAATCTTCAATGAATAAAAATGGAACGGTCAAAGCAATCGGCGAGCCGTCCACGAGTATTCCTACCCTTCCTTCAAGCATTTTGTGCGCCAAAATATCGGGTTTTTCCGTCGTTCCTATTTGACGGAAAATAGACTCTTCGCTACGCTCTAACTTTTTACCTATAAAAGACGAGTCAAGCACGCCGTCAATATTTATGCTCTCGATTTTGGCTTTGATTTTTTTGATAATTTTAGGGTGGGTTATTCCTTCTATATAACTCATAACGACTGCCGTTTTGCTATATTTCCCCACTTCAAATTGCTCGAAACGAAGTTTTGTCGTGCCAAGACGCCTACGGAGCAGAGAAAGATTTGTGTTTAAGTTTTCCACAAAACCTTCTCTCGGACCTTTTACAACGGACGAAGTGGGTGGCTCCATAACGGGGCGCATAGCAACTTTTTTCATGGTGAGCATCAAAAGTTCTTGCCCTGCAACGATTATGGCGTTTCCTTTCGCAACTTCGCTTGCTCCGCGCTCGGCATCTTCTATTCTCTCCACTTTTGCGGGTGGGTGAATAAGTTTTTCCACTTCCTTTGCTTCAAATTTTTCTAAATCAAGCAAAGGTTTTAATACGCTCTCCGAGAGTACGGCTTTGTCCGTATTCTCGTCCACGTATATAACCCACACCGAGCCCGCGCGCGACACCACTTCGTGCGCTTCTATATCAAAACTG
>JAZSRG010000198.1:0-2534 GCA_045538365.1 Clostridia bacterium | reverse complement strand
ATTGCTACCGTCTTTTTGTTGTCTTTTATATCCACAACGCTGTTTTCTTCAACAACAACTTTTTCGTCTTTTTTTACTTTTTTCGTTTTAGCGTTTATCTTGTCGATTTTTGATGAAATAACGTTAAAAAACGAAATTATCAAAACGAGTAGGATAAGTACGCCAAAAACTATTGCAATACCAACGATTGTTACGAGTAACGGATCCATACGACCTCCTAATCAACCATTTGCAACGCGCTTATAACGTAAGGACGCAACAAAGACGGCTCAATTACGTTATCAATATATCCTTCTTTTGCGGATACGAACACGTCGGAAATAGTTTCGTAACGCTCAGCAATCTTCTCTCTTGTGGACACGGGATCGCTTGCCGATTTGATTTCGTCAGCGTATAAAACGTCAACGGCAAGAGCGGGAGTCACGGGGGCTACGACTGCATCAGGTAAAGCAAAAACGTAATCATATGCACAGTTCTTGCTAGCAAACGCAGTGTAAGAAAATCCGATTGCGTTACCTAATATTACGGAAATTTTTAAGTTTTCAGATGCGTTTATTGCATAGAAAAGATTAGCCGTAATTTCCGCTGCTCCATTGTATTCGTCGTTTAAACTGCTTTTAATTACAGTAGAATCAATGAAAGTCAAAAGCGGAATATCAAAACTATCAAGGAAATTGATAAATCTCGTAGCGTTTTGTAATGATTTATAACTCAACTCGCCTTTAGTTAAAAGAAGTCCTGCGCGCTTTCCACCAACGTAGCCAAGAGCAAGAGTTATGCTATCGTTTTCACTACCTAATACGTAATAACTATCCGCATCACAAACTGAATCTAATACGTTTCGTACCGATATATCACTCTCTAATACAGGGGACTGTCTATTGAAATCAGCGTCGTCAACATTTTCAGTGGAATATTCGCTCATAAAAGATACGAGATACTTAATAAGTTTTGCGCCTTCCTCTTCATTTTCGGGAGAAAAATGAACGCAACCTGAAGAAATTAGCGATTTTGCGCCCAAAACTTCATTAGGTTTTCTCATATCGTTTGATTTAGATAATACAGACATAGGCGCGCCTACGCTGTAAACGGCTTCGGGCAAAGCAATAATAAAGTCCGCTAACGCGCAAAAAGATGCCTGCAAGCCAACTGCGTTACCTTTAACTACGCAAATATGCGGTATAACGCCTGCAACTGCCGTTGCTGCAGAAAGTATAGATGCGTATGCTTCCATAACGGCTACGCCCTCGCCTACGCGCGCTCCAGACGAATTGATAATTGAAACGAGAGGCGCTTTTGCTCTCAACGCTTTATCAATACACTTACAAATCTTCTCTGCTCCCGCTTTACCTAAACTTCCGCCAAGTAAATCATTATTTTGTGCAACTAAATAAATAGGAGCGCCGTCAACGGTTGCATATCCCGTAAGCACTCCTTCTGTAATTTCAATTTCAGATAAAAAAGGTTTAGATGACAAAAATGCATCAGTCTCAACAAAACTGAATTCGTCAATAAAAGTATTTACGAACGTTTTGATTTTAGAAAATGCAACGTCATTATCACTTTTGAAAGATTCGAGTCGAACCAAATTTTTCATTTTGACCTCCCAAAATAAATTGATAAAATATATCATATATATAATATAATAATTAATATAAAATTGCAAGTACTTTTTTTAATACTTTTAGATTAATTTCTTAACTAATTCTTTACATTTTGCGAATAGTTTGTTATAATTTAGATATGAAAACCTTTATTGAAACACGCGACAATACCAATCTCCTTCTCTTGCGTCAGGTAATTAAAGAATTACCCGAGTTTTGTGAAGATTATTTCGTAGGAATTAGTTCTCGTACGTCCACTCTAACAAGACTGAATTATGCCTACGACTTGCGTACGTTTTTTAATTATCTTACGACGGAAACGCGTAAATTCAAGCATCTAAACGCCGACACTTTTGATTTAGACGCATTAGAAAAAGTAACGTCTAAAGATATTGAGTATTATGTAGAATATCTCTCCCTTTACGTTTCAAACGATAAAGAAAAAACCAATACGGAACGCGGTAAATATCGTAAACTTGCAGCAGTTCGCAGTCTTTTTAAATTCCTTTATAATCACGACCAAATTGAGCACGACGTAGCCTCTAAAGTCGCTATGCCTAAAATTCACGAAAAAGAAATCATAAGACTTGAAGTCAACGAAGTTGCAGACCTTCTTGACGAAGCCGAAAGCGGTAATTTATTGACGGATAAACAAAAAACTTTTCATAAACTTAATTCCGTGCGTGACGTTGCTATCCTTACCCTATTCTTGGGTACGGGTATCCGTATTAGCGAACTCGTGGGATTAAACGTTAACGACGTAGATTTTGATACGAATTCTTTTACCGTTACGAGAAAAGGCGGAAATCGAGTTGTTTTATACTTTTCCGACGAAGTTCGAGATGCGCTTTTAAAATATCTTGAATTGCGTACGATTGATAAAGAAATACCCGTAGATGAAGAAGCCTTTTTTATATCTATTCAAAAAAG
>JAZSRG010000105.1:0-43039 GCA_045538365.1 Clostridia bacterium | reverse complement strand
AAAGATAGGATTTTTTGTTTTTAGGAGAAAAAATGGAAAGAATAGGTATTATAGGTATTATAGTCGAAGAAAATAAGGTCGGGGGAGAAACCGCCCTTAAAATTCAAGAAATTTTATCCGCTTTTAGCAAAAATATCGTGGCTCGTACGGGTGTTCCCGTTCAAGACATGGGATTGTCCGCTATAAGCGTAATAGTTAAAGGCAAAGTGGAAGATTTCTCCGCTTTGACAGGCAAACTCGGGCGCATTAGCGGTGTGTCCGTCAAATCTCTCGTGAAATAATTTTTAAGGAGTATATATTATGAAAAGAACTATTTGCATTATACTTTCATTAGTTTTCGTATTTACTTGCCTTTTTTCATTAACGGCTTGTAGCCCTAAAGCGGACGAAACTTTAACGGTGTACGTACCGGACGGCGCGCCCGCGCTTTCCGTTGCTTTGCTTATGGAAAAAGATTTTACTTTGGGTGGCAAAAAGGTGGACGTTAAAATAGGCACGGGCGCAGAAGTTAAAACTGCCTTGTCCGGGGGAAAAGCCGATATAGCCGTGCTCCCCACCAACGCTTGCGCAGCGTTATACAACGGCGGACTTGACATCAAAATGCTCTCCGTTCAAACTTGGGGACTTTTGTATTTAGTTGGCAATCAAATTGACGATTTAAACGCGCTCAAAGGGGAAACCGTTTGTTGCATAGGTCAAAACGACGTACCCGGTATTTTGTTTAGAAGCATTTTAAATTACAACGATATCGAATACACGGAAAACCTTGAAACGCCCGAGAGCGACAAAGTAAATATTAAGTACTACGGGGACGCAAAGAACTTTATCCCCTTGCTTAAATCTAAAAAAGCCAAATTCGGCGTACTCGGCGAGCCCGCCGCAAGCCAAGTTATAGGCTCTCCTTGCGTGGAAATTTTAGATTTCCAAGAAGAGTGGCAAAAGATTAGCGGACTTGACAAAAAAGGTTATCCGCAAGCAAGTATGGTTATAACCAAAAAGGTTTACGAAGACCTTGACGTCGTACAAGACTTGATTGACGCGCTAAACCGCAACAACCGTTTAGTACTCTCAAACGCTGAAAAAGCCGACGCGCTCTTGACTGAAAAAGGAAGCGTTGTAGCAACCGCGCAAAACTTAACTTCAAGTATCGTGTTCCGCTCTAACGTAAATTCTTTGCGCGCAAAAGACCATATTACGGAAATCGAAGGCTTTTTACTCGCTATGGGACTTAAAAAACTCCCCGATAAATCTTTCTATATTATCTAATGAAGAAAAGTAACAAAAAAATCGTAAATATTTTAATCGGCGTAGCCACTATTCTTTTGCTATGGATTGTGGCGAGCGCCGTTATAAACTCGGATTTTATTCTCCCCTATCCGTGGGTGGTGGCGAGCGAATTTTTTGCGCTGTTTTCTACGCAAAACTTGTATATAGGCGTATTCTCCACCGCGCTCCGCGCCCTTTTGGGCTTTTTGGTGTCCGCGATTTTCGCCCTTTTGCTTGCAGTTTTGTCCTATATAAAACCTGCGCTCTACACCGCCACGTCCCCAATAGTTACCGTGCTCCGCGCCGTGCCTACAATGAGCGTGATTTTGCTCTTTTTTATATGGTTTTCGGAGTCCGTTACACCTGCGGTCGTGGGCTTTTTGATATCCTTTCCCCTTTTGTATGAAAACTTTCATACCGCAATATCGGGAGTGGATAAAAAACTTTTGGAGATGAGTAAAATCTACAACGTAAAACCGCTGACGAGAGTGAGAAAACTCTTTATCCCACTCTCCCGTGACGGCATTTTATCAGGACTAAAATCGGGAATTTCTCTTAACCTTAAAGTGGTAATTTCCGCCGAAGTTATAGCAAGCACGGTCAAAAGTTTAGGTTTTTATATGCAAGTAGCCCAAACTAAAACGGCTATTGCCGAACTTTTCGCTTGGACTCTTTTTGCCGTCCTACTCTCCTTTTTGTTTGAAGGAATAATAGAACTTATTCGTTTTCTTACAAAACCAAAACGAACTAAAATAGTTTAATTCTCTCTATCCCTGACTTTCAAACGAATTCGGGGATATTTTTTACCCTAATTTTTGTAAAATTTTACATTTATTTAATATTGTGCAAAAAAAATTGACTATTTTGTATTGCATTACGCGCGTGCGCGTAGTATAATGATGTTAATCTAAAAAACTATGGGGTAAACCCAAAAAGAAATACTCATATATGAGAGGAGGAACAAAAATGAAAAGAGTATGTATTCCTGATTACGAATACAAAGAGCGTATTCAAAAAGCGGCTCAACTTATTCGTGAAAGAGGTCTTGACCTTATGATCGTTTCCGGTACGGAAAGCGACTACGCTAACACCCGTTATTTCAGCGGTTTCTGGCCTTTGTTTGAACGTTGTGGCGTTGCAATTTCAGCATCCGGTGAGGCTGCGCTTATGGTTGGTCCCGAATCTAAAATCTTCGCTTCCGACTTTTCTAAAATTGAAAAAATCTTCGTACTTAAAGAATTCAGAGAGTCCGCAGACCCTGCTTACCCTGAACTTATCCCCGACCATTTCTCCGACGTATTTAAAGCAATCGGAGTTACGGGCGAAAACCTTAAAATCGGTTTAGGTAGTTACATTGACTGCACCTTGCCTATCTACGAAGGACTTAAAAACGACTTCCCCAAGGCTGAAATCGTTAAGTGCGCAGACATCATGGTAACCCTCAGAAAAATCAAGTCCATCAACGAACTTGCTTGTATCAAAGAAGGTTTCCGTATCATTGAACTTGCAACTGACGAAGTTATCCGTAAACTCAAACCCGGCGTAACCGAACTTCAAATGGTTGGTGTAGCGCAAGGTGTTATTTACGAAAACGGCGCAGAATACGAAGGACTTCCTATGTACGTATTCTCCGAGAAGAGCACTTCTCACGCAATTTCACGTTCAAGTTACCGTGAAATCCAAAAGGGCGATATCGTTCAACTTAACTTGTCCGCTAAAATCGACGGATATTCCCCTGCTATCGGTCTTCCCGTATCTATGGGCAAACTCGTAGGAGAGAAAAAGAAAATCGTTGAATTCTGTTTGGACGCTCACAACTGGACTACCGAACAATTAAAGGCTGGAATTGAGGCATCAAGCGTTGCTAAAGGTTTCTACAAACTCTTTGAAGACGCTGATATGGTTAAGAACTTCGTTTACGGTCCTTGCCACGGTACCGGTATTATCGAAGTTGAAGCACCTTGGATGGAAACTTCAAGCGACTATATGTTAGAACCCAACATGACTTTCCAAGTTGATACCTTCGTATCAGGCGAAGGCTTTGGCGTTCGTTGGGAAAAAGGTATTGCAATCACCGAAGACGGTTGCACTTCTATGACAGACTACCTTGACAAAGGTATTATCGAATTAGATTTCTAATAGGTGCAATATGAAGGCAATTGGTAAGAAAAAATGGATTATCCCCGACTGCGAACTTCCCCCTGAAGGCGAAGGAGTTATGAAGGGACACGAATCCGTAATTATCGTAAATGATTCAAACAAAGAAGCATTAATCGACGTAACTTTATTCTTCACGGGCGCTCCCGCTTACGAAGGTATCGTTTGGACGGTGCCCGCAAAAGAAGTTCGTTGTTTTAGAATGAACGTTCCCGAACACATGTCCGGTTACGTTGTACCCCTTGAAACCCAATACGCTATGAAAGTAGTATCAAACGTTCCTATCGTTTTGCAATACGGCAGACTTGACAACCGTCAAACCAACCTTGCATACTACACGACTTTGGGTTTTAGCGAATAATAAAGGAGAAAACAAATGGAAAAGTTTACCGTACTTTTTGGTGTTGACACCGAAACTGACGTAGGTAGTTTTACCCCGTTTTATGAAAGTATTCCCGTAGGCGTACCTATCCTTCTCGACATTTTTGACGAAAAGAACGTAGGCGCAACCTTCTACTTTACGGGAGAGTGCGCAAAAATGAACCCCGATATCGCTAAACTCGTAAACGCACGCGGATACGAAGTAGGCGGACACAGTTTGTACCACGAAACGGTAGGCGACGAACTCTTCCCTATCCCCGGAGTTAAGCCCTTACTTCCCCACGAAGTAGAGCCCAGACTTAAAATTGCAACCGAGTGGATAGAAGAAGCAGCAGGCGTTCGTCCCACTTCTTTCCGTTGTCCCAGACTTTGGGGTAGCACGGCAGTAGTTAACGCGCTCGAAAACTTAGGTTACACGAGTGATGCTACGTACCCGATGTATTTTTACCGTGAACGTTTTGCTCCATATTACCCGTCCCGCGAAGATTGGACCAAAGAAGGCGACAGCACCGTTTTGGAAATTCCTAACTTTGCAGATATGGTAATGGAAAGCAACGACGGAGATTTGCAACGTGACCGTGACCAATGGCCGGAGTTCCGTACCAAAGGCGCAAAATTCGTTGCTGATAAAGTAGCAAGTTATCTCGAGTTCTGTAAAGGCAAAGGAATAGAAAAACCCGTTATCGCGTTCTATATTCATCCTTGGGAATTCGTTCCTTGCAAAGAAAGTTATCACTTCGGCGAGTCCACCGTATATCCTGACGAATTTATCATCAGAAACACGGGTGACGTTGCAATTAAAGAACTTCGCGACCTTATCGACTTACTTAAAGATATGGGCGCAGAGTTCAAAGCCGCTCGCGATATCGTAAAAGATTATCCGAGAAAATAATTTTATTTAAAACAAGAGAGAACGGACTTATATAGTCCGCTCTCTTTTTTTGTAGTTTAGAATAAATAAAATCAGCACAAAAGTTTACACAAAACTTGACAGTTGTAAAGTTTTTGGTTATACTATTTATAATAGTAAAATAACTACTTGGAAAGATGAATATGAAAAATGCTATTAAACAAAAGATTGAACAACTAAAAACTGAAAAAAACGCTACTATTCTTGCGCATTATTACGTTGACGCAGAGATTCAAGAAATCGCCGACTACGTTGGAGATTCTTATTATCTTGCAAAAATTGCAAAAGGAATAGACGCGCAAACAATCGTATTTTGCGGTGTTTCCTTTATGGGAGAGAGCGCAAAAATACTTAATCCCAACAAAACCGTGCTTATGCCCGATATCACGGCGGACTGCGCTATGGCGCATATGGTCGAAGACGGTATCATTGAAAAAATGAGAGAAAAGTACGACGACCTTGCAGTCGTATGCTACGTAAATTCGTCTATTGACTTAAAATGCAAAAGCGACGTTTGCGTAACGTCGTCCAACGCCGTTAAAATCGTAAAGAATTTACCGAATAAAAATATTTTCTTTATCCCTGATGAAAATTTAGGTAGATTCGTTGCAGAACAAGTTCCCGAAAAAAACGTCATTTTAAATAAAGGATTTTGTCCTATACACAAAACTATAAGCGTTACCACCCTTCAAAAAGCAAAGAACGAACACCCCTGCGCTTTAGTTTTGACACATCCCGAGTGCGCTAAAGAAATTTTGGATTTATCCGATTTTATAGGAAGTACGGCGGAAATTATAGAATACGCAAAAGAAAGCGAGTGTAACGAGTTTATCATTTGTACGGAAATAGGCGTTTTATATAAATTGCAAAAAGATAGCCCGAATAAGAAGTTTTTCTTCGTGTCCCCCGCTCCTATATGCGCGGATATGAAAAAATGCACTCTTGAGAGAATTGCGTACGTTTTAGAAACGGGAGAAAACGCTATTAATATTGATAGCGAAAAAATCAAAAAAGCATCTAAAGCCTTAGACAAAATGTTGGAGATAGCAAAGTAAAATGAAGACGGATATAATTATAGTCGGTAGCGGCGCGGCAGGATTGTATTGCGCGCTAAATCTACCCAAAGACAAGAATATAATTATCGTAACCAAAGATATTGCAACGAACAGCGACTCCTTTCTCGCTCAAGGCGGTATTTGCGTTTTAAAGGACGAGAGCGATTACGACTCATTTTTTGAAGACACTATGCGCGCCGGCCACTACGAGAACAACACGGATTCGGTAGATATAATGATACGCTCTTCCCGTTCCGTTATAAACGATTTAGTGTCCTACGGCGTAAGATTTGAAAAAAACGGAGAAGACTTCGCGTACACCAAAGAAGGCGCTCACTCAAAGCCAAGAATACTCTTCCATGCAGACGAAACGGGAAAAGAGATAACTTCTCACCTATTAGACAGAGTAAAGGAACTACCTAACGTCACTATTATCGAAAATTACACTATGGTGGATATCGTTTGCGAAAACAATACTTGTTACGGCGTAATAGGTCACGACAAAAACGGGGAATTTTCCTTTATTCAAGCCGATTATACGGTATTTGCAACGGGTGGTATCGGCGGACTTTTCAAACATTCCACAAATTATAGACACCTAACCGGCGACGCATTAGCAATTGCTATACGCCACGGCATCAAACTACAACACGTTGACTATATTCAAATACACCCCACCACCTTTTACGAGAAAGGAAACGGACGGGAGTTTTTAATTTCCGAGTCCGTGCGTGGAGAAGGCGCGATTTTATTAAATTCTAAAGGGGAAAGATTCGTTGACGAACTACAACCGAGAGACGTGGTTGCAAACGCTATTTTTGAAGAAATGAAAAAAGAAGGCTCGGAAAACGTTTGGCTGTCTATGAGCCCTATCCCCGAGCACGAGATTAAAACGCATTTTCCACATATATATCAGCATTGTTTAGAGGCAGGTTACGACGTAACCCGAGAGCCTATCCCCGTCGTTCCTTCGCAACATTATTTTATGGGCGGTATAGACGTGGATAGATACAGCAAAACGTCTATGGACAGATTATACGCCGTAGGCGAAACGTCGTGTAACGGCGTTCACGGCAAAAACCGTTTGGCAAGCAATTCTTTGCTTGAAAGTTTGGTTTTTGCTCAACGCGCGGCAAACCATATAATAGACGGTTATCAAAAGGTAACGAAAATCAAAGAAATTAAACTTAACCAAGAAAAATACGAAAATTACCAAGAAGAATACAAACAAACCGTTTTAACGGCAATAGAAAAGGAGAAAAAAAGCCATGAATAACGTAACTATGCAAATAAACGCAGACGAATTGATTAAAAGCGCTTTAAGAGAAGATATAACGAGCGAAGATATAACTACTAATTCCGTAATGAAGGAATATTGTCTTGGAGAGGTTGACCTTATTTGCAAACAAGACGGCATTATTGCAGGTCTTGACGTTTTTGCAAGAGTTTTTAAACTTCTTGACTCGGCTACGGAGATATCTTTCTTCTTTAAAGACGGCGACCAAGTTAAAAAAGGAGAAAAAATAGGACTCGTTCGCGGAGATATAAGAGTTTTATTATCAGGAGAAAGAACGGCTCTCAATTTTCTTCAAAGAATGAGCGGAATTGCTACCTACACCCACTCTATCGTTCAACTTTTAAAAGGAAGCAAAACCAAACTTCTTGACACGAGAAAAACCACTCCAAATATGAGAGTATTTGAAAAATACGCCGTAAAAGTAGGCGGTGGTTGCAATCATAGATACAATTTAAGCGACGGAATTTTGCTTAAAGACAATCACATTGGCGCGGCAGGCGGAGTTTTTAAAGCCGTAAAAATGGCAAAGGAATACGCTCCTTTCGTTAGAAAGATTGAAATTGAAGTTGAAAATCTCGATATGCTCAAAGAAGCGTTAGATGCAGGCGCAGATATCATAATGCTCGACAATATGAGCGTGGACGATATGAAAGAAGCCGTAAAACTTACCGCAGGCAAAGCAGAAACGGAGTGTAGCGGAAACGTAACCAAAGAAAATATTTCCCGTCTTATCGATATCGGAGTAGATTATATATCAAGTGGCGCGCTTACCCACTCCGCCCCCATACTCGACCTTTCTTTGAAAAATTTGCGCGCTATATAATCGGATGAAAACGAAATGAAAGCGGAACAAAGAAGAAAAGAAATATCTCTATATCTGACCAAGATGCAAAAACCCGTAACGGGAACTGCGCTATCCAGTCAGTTTGGCGTATCTCGACAGATTATCGTTCAAGATATATCCGTATTAAAAGCATCGGGCTACGATATTATTTCCACTCGCAACGGATACGTTATGCACAAAACGCCACACCATGAACGCGTTTTTAAAGTAAAACACTTGTCTAACGAAACAGAAAGCGAACTTCGTGGAATAGTTGACCTTGGAGGCACTATCGTGGACGTATTCGTTTGGCACAAAGTTTACGGTAAAGTGAGCGCAAAATTGTGGATATATACGCTTGAACACGTAGATAAATTTATGGAAGGCGTTAGAACGGGAAAATCTTCCGAACTTATGCATATCACCGGAGGATATCACTATCACACCGTGAGAGCGGAAAGTACAGACGTCTTGGACAAAATAGAAAATTATTTACAAGAAAAAAACTTTCTCGTTGCCGGAGAATAACGCTAATGGACAAAGAACGTTTTGAAAAACAGGTAGATTTTATACTTGAAATTGATAAAGAAAAAACCGTATTACGTCAATCCCATTTAGTGGGATATTCTCGTCAAGAGAACGACGCCGAACACGCGTGGCACATGGCTTTAATGATATATCTGCTCAAAGAATACGCAAACGAAGATTTCGACGTTGCAAAAGCCATGATGATGGCGCTAATTCACGATATCGTAGAGATAGACGCGGGAGATACTTACGCGTACGACACCCAAGCCCTATCCACCCAAAAAGAACGCGAGCAACAAGCCTCGGAGCGCATATTTGGTATTTTACCTTTAGACCAAAAAGAGCATCTTATAAGTTTGTTTGAAGAGTTTGAGAAAGGCGAATCCGCAGAAGCGCGTTTTGCGCGCGCTATGGATAATTTCCAACCCATTTTATTAAATGATGCAAACGACGGCAAAGATTGGAGAAAACATAACGTAAATCAAACCCAAGTTAGGGGCAGACAGGCAAAAACAAAGTTGGGTTCAAAGGAAATATTTGACTACATTGACAAATTGATAGAGAAAAACGTCCAAAAAGGCAATATTAAAAAAGATTGATAAAAAAAGAGCAAATCGGTTTTTCCCCGAAATGCTCTCTTTTTTTATTCTTGTTTACTCTTCTTTACTTTCTTCCAATTCTCTATTTCTTTTTTTCATAATCGTAACGGTGGACGCTATTGCGTAAATTATGCAAATCGCTACTGCAAACACAGCCATTATATAAAAGCCTTCCGCATTAAACACGGTTGCAAGCCCCGTTGCTAAAAATACTATAAAGAGTAAAAGGAACACTATTCCCGTTTGTATGTAAAAAGGTTTTTTGTACATTTTTTCTCTTTCCGTCTTTGACGCGTAAATGTACGCGTTATTTAACAAAAATCCTTTTTGTTTAAACTGCATAATGGACAACACTAAACAAGCCGTCGCTAATAGTCCCGTAATTATTCCGCCTATGATTTTACCCGTATTATCAGGATAGGTGTATTCACTTAACACTTTACGCATAAGAGCGGGGTTATCCGTCATTATACAATCGCAACCAAGGTCTATTAAGTGTCGCATTTCGCGCTCACTATTTATCGTCCAATATTGTACTGCAATATTACGTCTGTGCGCGCGGTCGATAAGCGACTTACTGTCCAAAGACAAGGTGATGCCAACTTCATAACTCGTAGGAATTTGCAAACAAACAAAGTCCGCCGAGTTAAACAAATTAGTTCTCGTCATTTGAGTAATAATAAAACCTGCCGCTACCCCCGTACTTGCGCCACGCATAAGGTCGGGATAGTTGGTTTTGAGTTCTTTTTCTATCTCGTCGTGGAAAGTTCCCACTACTATTCTATCTTTATATTTCGGGAAATTATTTAACACGTCGTTTAGTTTTTTACAAGCAAGTTTTCCCCTGTCTTCCCCGTCTTTAATTTCAACTATAAAGAGCAAATCGGGATGAGTGGTATAAAACTCTTCAAAAAGCATTTCAACGGTCGCAATTTGTAAGCCAAGTTCTTCGATTTCAGCAAGAGAAAGGTCTTTATACGGTCTTTGTCCTTTTTCATCTTCAAAATAATACCCAAAGTTGTATTGCTTTAACTCGGCAAGCGTCATATCGGATATGTAGTGCCTATTTTCTTTGTTTTCAATCAACGCTTCGACTTCGGCTTTGGTTTTGTCCCCGTTGACGTTGCTCGTTCTATCAATATACTCGTCGTGATTATACACGAGATATCCGTCTTTGGTTAAATACAAATCACTCTCCAAAATATCTACGCCAATAGTTTTTACGGCTTCACGGAAAGCGAGCATCGTGTTCTCGGGGTTGTTTTCCCCACCGCCACGGTGCGCCGCAATCATAGGCAACTTCCCGTTCCCAACTATGAACGGATTGTCGTCAATCGCCTTTGCCGGCGGAATAATATTTATCGCCAACAAAAACACCATTATAACGGACACGATAATTCCAAAAATCTTGGTTTTTCTATATTCTTTTTTCATAATTTGCTCCAAATTATTATTTTTTCGTCATACAAACAATAGTTTCAACGTGTTTAGTGTTCGGAAACATATCGAAAGGTTTTACGTAGTTTATTGTATATCTCTCGGTCAAGGTTTTAAGGTCGCGGGCAAGCGTTGCGGGGTTGCAAGACACGTAAATTATTTTGTCAGGCGCGCAAGTCAAAACGGACTCTAAAACCGTCCCGTCACAACCCTTTCTCGGGGGATCTAATATAACGGTCATTTGGTCTTTGTGTTTTTCGCGAATTTTTTTGAAAAGTTCGGGTAAAACCTTCGCACAGTCCCCTGCTATATTTTGAACTTTGCCTGAAACACCGTTTAGTTTGGCGGTTTGGTTTGCGTCTTTTACCGCGTCTTCTATTATCTCAACGCCGTACACGTATTTTGCGCGTTTAGCGCAAAGCACGCTCATAAGTCCTGCTCCCGAGTACGCGTCAACTACTATATCGTTTTCAGAAATCTCCCCCACGACCGCGCTATACAGTCCGTCACGCACCGTATCGTTTACTTGAGCAAAGGACAATGGGGACAACTCGTATTCCACGCCCAAAGCGTTTGACAACAACTTTTTCTCTCCAAAAACGTGTACGCACTTATCTCCTAATACCACGTTGGTATCGCGGTCGTTTATATTTAAATAAAATATTCCGTCGGGGTAAAGTTCTCTATATTTTTGGGTTAAACTATCTAATTTTGGCACGTTTTGTTTAGTTACGACCAAAGTTATCATTGTTTTTCCCTTTGAAACACGAGCGGATAGGGCGCGAAGAATACCCTTTTTAGTCCCTTCGTTATACGCGCTTATATTATTCTCGTTTGCCCAGTTTAGGGTTGCTAAAATCAACTTTTCCGACCAACTACTTAACAAACATTTATTTATTCCCACCACTCTGTGGCTTCTTTCGGAATAAAAACCGAGCACGACTTTTCCATTAAAGTCCGCAAACGGTAAAGTGAGTTTATTGCGTGAGTCAAACTCTTTGTCTGACGGAAAAACTTTCTCAACCGCGGTATCTACGCCCCCAACTCTACGCAAAGTTTCATATACGCTTTGTCTTTTGAGATTTAGTTGGGCGGGGTATAATAAGTGTTGCAAATCACACCCACCGCAACGGGTAAAATATTCGCATTTGGGAATTTGTCTGTCACTCGACTTTTCCAAAACGGACAAGACTTTACCGTACGCGTATCCCTTTTTGACGGATAAAATAAGGGTTTCAATAGTTTCCCCGACCAAAGCAAAAGGAATAAACACGGCAAAGCCGTCAAAATGTGCAACGCCTTCTCCAAACGCGCCGTAACTTTCGATTTTTAGATTTATAATATCGTTTTTATTCATTAGTTTTTAATAAAAATGCCGCGCCGATAATTCCTGCAGGGTTGCCGAGTTCGGCGCTTTTAACTATCGTTCTTGCAAAACTCGTGCCACCGTAGATATATTTATCCACGTATTCTTGAAGGGGTGCGGTTAATCTTTCCCCTTGCGCCGAAATACCACCGCCTATCAAAATCATTTGCGGTCTGAATATATTTGCAAGGTTTACAAGCCCGTAACCTAAATCAGCCAAGAAAGCGTCAAAAACGGTCTTTGCAACTTCACAGTCTTGGTCAAGGGCGTAGAACAAAGTTCTACCGTCAACTTCCTTTCCTTTGGAAATTTTTGCAAGGGTGCTGTCGGGGTTTTTAGCGATTGCTTCTTTCGTGCGCCTAATGAGCGCGGTCGCGGAAACTTCGGCTTCCATACAACCACGTCTTCCACAAGCGCAAAGGTCGGGGCCACCTATTCCCATGTGACCAATCTCGCCACCTAAACCACGTCCGCCCGCAAAAGGTTTACCGTTCGCGACTACACCGCCACCAACGCCCGTGCCCAAGGTTACCATAACGATATCCTGTGCCCCTTTGCCTGCTCCAAACAAACACTCGCCGTAAGCCGCGGTGTCCGCGTCGTTTGCAATTTTAACCACCATACCGCTCTCTTCTTCGAGCATTTTGCCGAGTGGAGCGTTTTCTTTAAAAAGGTTGCAAGAGTATTTAACTTCTTGCGTGGATAGGTCAACGATACCCGGAACGCCTACGCCAATGCCGGGAACGTCGGACTTTTTAAGATTGTTTTCACTCAACACGTCCTGCACGAGTACTGCGGTTACTTTTGCAATGTCGCGCGCCCCCGTCAAGGGAGTTACCACGGACTTTGAAAAAACGATTTGTCCATCTTCATTTACGAGTCCACACTTTATGCTCATGCCACCGATATCCACACCAAGATAATACATATTTGCCTCCAAAAAGTTACTCTTATTATTATATAAAATTTTACGGTTTATTGCAATAAAATAAGAAGATTTTTGCTAAAACAAAAGTCCGTGTAAAACACGGACCTTTTTATATTATATATTAAAACATTTCTTCAACGCTTTATATTCGCCCAATACCAATAAAGTAATTTCGTCGCTCAAAACCACACTCGGCATTACAGACGCGCTAATTTTTCCATTTTGTTTGATAGCAAGAATATTGATATTGAATTTTTTACGAATATCAATATCCGCAATACTCTTTCCAACCCAATCTTCGGGTACGTCCACTTCAAAAATTGCGTGTTCGTCGTCAATTTGAATATAGTCCAAAACGTGATCGGCGCTAAATCTTATTGCTGCCCAAGAAGCGAGTTGTCTTTCCGGATAAATAATCTCATCCGCGCCGTTTCTCTTCAAAAATTTTGCTTGTCCGTCACGCTCCGCGCGGGATACGACCATCTTTGCGCCGAGTTCTTTAAGCAAATTAGTAGTTTCAAGGGATGCTTGAAAATCTCCGCCTATCGTTACTATACAAACGTCATAATTTTCCACGCCTAACGATTTTAAAAAGGTTTCATTTGTGCTATCCCCGATTTGTGCGTTGGTAACGATATCCATAACGTCGTTAATACGTGATTCGTTACGGTCTATTGCCATAACCTCGTGACCAAGTTCGTTAAGTTTCTCGGCAATATATCTGCCAAGTCTTCCAACACCTACAAGTAAGATAGATTTGTTTTTCATAATTACTCCTTAACCTACGGTAACGTTTTCCATAGGAAGTTTTGAAATATTAGTATTTTTTCTGCTAAACGCCGCGTATATCAAAGTCAAACCGCCGACGCGTCCAAAAAACATTAAAAACATTAAAATAATTTTTGAAAGGATACCCAAAGTTGGCGTTAGTCCTAAAGAAAGACCGACCGTTCCAACGGCGGAAGCCGTTTCAAACATACAATCTAATAACGGGAGTTCTTCGACTACGCTAATTATAGACGCAGACAAAACAAACAACGTAATATAAAGCATAAATATCGAAAACGCGTTTTTAACGATACCGTCCTCCACTCGCCTATTTAAGAGTTTAGTGTTGTTTCGTCTTCTAAAAACTGAAAACATTGTTGAAAAAATAACGGCGAAAGTGGTTGTTTTCATACCGCCCGCAGTCGAGCCGGGAGAACCGCCTATTAGCATAAGTACGATAGTTAGTAAAAGCCCAACTTGGCTAACGGTCGTATAATCAATAGTATTAAATCCTGCCGTTCTCGGCGTCACCGCCTGGAATAAAGATACTAAAATTCTTTCTCCCAAGGGCAAGGATTGAAACTCAAAGAAAAACATATAAATTGCCGGTAACAAAATGAGCAAACCCGTCACGATAAATATGATTTTGCTTTGCAATCTATATTTTCTAAAACGGAATTTATTACGTCTAACGTCGTCCCAAGTCAAAAATCCAATACCGCCGATTATAATCAAGAGCATAATAGTAATATTTATAACGGGGTGCGCGGAATACGCGGTCAAAGAGGAAAACTCTCCCGTTTTGCCCATAATATCAAAACCTGCGTTACAAAAAGCCGAAATGGAATGGAATATAGCCATCCAAATTCCTTCCGCGCCAAAATCCGATATAAAAGACGGCATCATAATAAGCGCGCCCAAAAGTTCAATCAAGAATACGCCTTTTATAATAAAACCCGTGAGTTTTAGTATTCCACCAACGTTCGGCGCAGAAATTGCTTCTTGCATAAGTCCTCTTGACGTGAGTCCGACTTTTTTGCCTGCAAGCATAGCAAAACTCATTGCCACCGTCACAACTCCCATTCCGCCTATTTGAATAAGCAAAAGTATAACCACTTGACCGAACACCGACCAATGCGTAGCCGTATCAAAAACGATAAGCCCCGTCACGCACACAGCCGAAGTGGATGTAAATAAAGAGTCAACAAACGGCGTATATTCTCCTTTCGCGGATGAAAAAGGCAAACTTAAAAGTATTGCTCCGACCAAAATCACCAAAGCAAAACCTATAAGTATTATTTGAAATGAAGATAATCTTTTTCTCGTTTTTATCATCAAATTATTTCCCCAACGTATAGGAATTTCGTCCTTTTTTATATATTATTTATTGAGTAATATTGCAAATCCTTCGCCTGCGTAAGTTTGAACGGTCAAAGAATTTCCTGCAAAAACCTTTTCTTCTCCACGCAAGATATATCGTCCCGTAACTTCACGGTCAAAGTTTATAGTAATCTCTCCGTCCCCGTAAATTGACTGCGTGTTGTTGTTACATACGAAATAAAGTTGACGTGTGTCCCCTTCCGTGTTTTTGTCATATTGGTTATTGTTTGCGTAATACGTCATGTGGCTTACGATATGGTTTACACCTTCAGAACTCTTAAACGCCCAATCAATTGACGAATCACGGGGTACGAACATAGGACTCGGAGTGTCTTCGTTATTTGGGTTTTCACCACAAAGATACAAGTGGTCCACGTTTGCGTTAAGTAGCCACTTTGCCATGGCTTGCGAATAGCCGTTTACCTTTTGTACGCTCCTATACACAGGCTCGTTTATCGTGCCGTCAATATTTACAGGAGTAGTTCCTGCGTAATCGGACACAGCGCCGTTACCGTATATATCGCCGTAATCGTTAAATACGAAATATTGATATCCTTTAGAACCGTACGCAAAAGCCGTATTTATTTGCCACAAAACTTCACTCTCCGTGGCAGCGCGTGAAGACGACCACTTTGCTATTTGGATAAAGTTCCAGAAAGGCGTGTACTGTCCGTTTACTTTCAAACTATAATCTTCTGCGTAGTAACGAGTCATATAGAGTTGCTCGAAATGGCGATTATTAAGTTCGGGGTAAGGAAGGTAGGGACTACTCGTTCCGTTCGCCCACAAAGGATAAAAGTCGTAAGAGAACACTTCGGGTTTAACGTTTTCTATATAGGACTTATAGTAATAGTCGTAGTTTGCGTATTTTTCATACTCGCCCCACAAGAAATTAGTGTTTTCGCCATAACTATAGTTATCCGCACCGAACGCAAAGGCTTTTTTAGGCGAGTTTACAGGCAAAAGGTTAACGAAATAAAGTTTTCTGCCTAAATTCTTTTTCCAAACGGCGTTATTGTATTGCATGCTGGACGGGATAAACACTCCGTCTTGTCCCGTGTATCTTGAATACTCTCCAAGTCCGGGTACCCAAGAAGAAACACCGGGCTCGTCTTCTATATGATATCCCGCAAAGGACGGATATTTTTTGGCGTACTCTTCCACCGCTCTTTTTACGCTCTCCGTTGCTTCCGCATCAAAAGAGTCAAAGTTTCCGATAGAATCTTGCTTGAACATCATACCGCCGTATCTTGAAAGATACTCGAACATTTGTTTGTAATGCTCCGCCGTCGTGCCGTAACGAAGTTGACCAATACCGATAACTATATTACAACCCGACTCTACGTACTCTTTCATAACTCTCTCAAGGGTAACGTTATCCGCAAAGTAACCGACGGACGGCTCAATGTATCCGCCTATGGGCATAACGTCTTCGCCCAAAAATTCGTAAGTGTATTTAGGCGAATAATACTCTTTTACTTGCGGGTTTTTGGAATATAGTTCCCCATAACTGACTTGAGAGCAACCGTAAAACGTAAGTTCGCCCACGCTCTCCACGGTGTCGGGCAAAGTTATATTCGCAAGGGCTTCACAACCGCGGAAAACGGAATCCCCTATATAACTCATTTTGGAATTTTCTCCAAAAGTTACGGTGTCAAGGGACTTTGAATTTTTAAACGCCTCGTCGTGAATTTTTACGATTCCGCTTTCAAAATGCACGGACTCGATTTGGCTATTCTCAAAAGCGTTATAACCAATGGCATCAACTTCAAAACCGTTGATTTTATCAGGAATTACGAGGTTTTTTCTTTCCACCCCGTGGTTTAACCCCGTAATGGTGACTTTGCCGTCTTTTACCGCCATTTTAAATATAGAATCCGTTCTACCGTAAACGGTGGCGCTCTCCATAAACTGAGTTTTGTCCGTTACTTCGTTAAAATAAGTTTCCGAGTCGTACCAACCTAAAAAACTGTAAGGTAAATTCGTGTCGTCAATCTCGGGAATATCTACGGTGTAACCAAAATTTGCGTTAGGATAACGGATAGCGTAAAGTTCTCCGTTTAACATAAATTTAACTTCCACCGCGCTCGGCGTTTCGCTTGGCTCTTCAATGCTCGGATTACAAGCCGTAACCACAAATAAACAAAGGGCTAAACAAATAGTTATAAACAATAATTTCCTAATCTTTCTCATATTGTTTTCCTAAAATCTTTATATATATAGTATAACTATATTCTGCGCTATTGTCAACTCGACTTGATTTTAATACGGTTTTTTTGCATAAAAAGAGAACGTTTCAAGTCGAAACGCTCTCTCGTTTGAGTTTATTTATCAAGAAGAATAGCAAATCCTTCGCCTGCAACGGTGCTTATAGTCAAACTCGTTCCGCTAAAGGGCTTCTCTACGCCGTTGTAGATGTAACTACCCGAAACTTCACTCTTGAAGTTAATGGTAATCGTGCCGTCACCCGTAGATTGCAAGGTGTTGTTGTTACATACGAAGTAGAGTTCGCGAACGTCCGCCGTTACACCTTCGTCATACTCGTTGTTGTTTGCGTAATACGTCATGTGGCTTACGATATGGTTTACACCAACTGAATCTTTAAACGCCCACTTGATTGAATTATTACGCGGGGTAAGAACTGACGTCGGAGTTGCTTCCCCGTTGGGGTTAGCGCCATATACATAGATATGGTCAACGTTTGCGTTAAGCAACCATTTAGCCATGGCTTGTGATTGAGTATTTAATTTCTTAACGTTGTTATATACGGGGGTATTCTTCGTGCCGTCTATATTGATAGGCGTCGTTCCTGCGTAATCGGACGGATTTCCGTTACCGCTTATATCGCCGTAATCGTTAAATACGAAGTAAATATATCCTTTAGAGCCGTATGCTAAGGCAGTGTTTGTTTGCCAATTGAGTTCGCGTAAAGTTGCAGCGCGTGATCCGCCCCTGCCTTCGCCTTGCGCGCCCCATTGAGCAATTTGGATAAAGTTCCAGAAAGGCACGTATCCACCGTTTACTTTGTCGTTATAGTCTTCTGCGTAATAACGGGTTACTGCAAGTTGCTCGAAATGTTGTCCGTTAAGTTCGGGGTACGGGAGATATCCTTTTCCGCCGTTTGCCCACAAGGGATAGAAGTCGTAGCAGAATACTTCGGGCTTCATTTCTTCAATGTAGGTCTTATAATACTCGTCGTAATTTGCGTATTTTGCGGTGTATTCAGCAAATTTGTCGTGGTTAGTAGCATTATTGTAACCATAATAAGTTGCGCCAAATACAAACGCATTTACAGGGGAGTTTACAGGCAACAAATTAGTGAAACGAAGCTTTCTCGGATGATTTGCTTTCCAGTTTTCGTGTTGTTTGTGTTCATTTCCTACTTGAATAGCAGCACCCCACGGACTGTTGTAGTAAAGATCATCACGCCATTTAACTACACCCGGTTCGTCTTCTGCGTGGTTTCCTGCGTAAGACGCATAGAGATATTCTGCGTTTGGTACTTGATATCTCTCTATCATCATACCGCCGTATTTTTCAAGGGACTCGTACATTTGTTTGTAGTGTTCGCCCGTAGTTCCCCAACGCGCTTGTTGAATACCTACCATTATATTTGTGCCTGACGCTACGTAGTCTTTCATAACCTTGTCAACGGTTACACCTGAAGCAAAGTAACCAACGGAAGGCTCAATGTATCCACCTATGGGCATAACGTCTTGACCTAAGAATTCATAGGTGTATTTAGGCGCGAAATATTCTTTGGACTCAAGGTTAAGTTGATACAATTCGCTGTATTTTGAAGGGAGTTGCTTACATCCGTAGAACATAAGTTCACCCGTTTGGTTAAGGGAAGTGGGCAAAGAAATTGAGGTCAATGCCACACAGTCACGGAATACGGAATCGCCAATGTAGGAAACCGTGCTACCTGATTTAAAGGTTACGGTGTCAAGTGACACGCAATCTCTAAACGCATCGTCGTAAATTTTCTCAAGTCCCGGCTCGATAGTTAAAGTTTCTACGTTAGAGCCTTTAAATGCTCCGCTTGAAATTGCATAAACTTGATATCCGTCGATTTTTGAAGGAATAATGATATCTTCTATCTCGTGTCCTGTAGCAAAGCCCGTAATACTTACTTTTCCACTCTTAACAGTGTAAGTAAAGATATTTTCAAGTTTAGCGTAAACCGTAGTTGCTTTATTAAAAGTAGTATTTTCCGTTACTTCGGTGGTATAAGACTTGGAAGAGTACCAACCTTTGAAGTAATACGGCGCAGTAGAATTATTTGCGTCTTGCGGTCTTTTGGGCATACTAATCTTATAGCCTTGGCTTGCGCCCGTGTAACGAATAGCGTAAACGTCACCGTTTAAGATGAACTTAACTTCGATATCGTCTTTTACGGAAACTTCACAAGTGGACGAAACGCCACGCATACTTGCGGTTATTGTCGCCGTACCCTTTCCAACGGCTTTGATTACGCCGTTATCAACGGTTACTACACTCGGGTTTGAAGTAGCCCAAACGATAGTTTCCCCTTCAATGCTCGGTACGATTTCTGCAGTAAGAGTATAAGTTCCGCCTTGGTCTAAGATAAGTAAGGTTTCACTAAGTATAACCTTATATTCTCCAGCAACGGTTACTTTACAAGTTTTCAAAACGTTCTCGTTTGCAACCGATCTTGCTTCGATAAATACTTCGCCTTCGTTTTTAGCCGTAACGTAACCGTTTTGGTCAACGATTGCGATATCTTCGTCACGAGATTTCCAAATAACGGCTTTATTCGTAACGCTATCGGGAGTTACGGTTGCAGTAAGTTTCATTTGTTCGCCCTTAAAGAGAATTACGCTCGCGTAGTCAAGCGCTACGAAAACTTCTTCTTCTACTTGGAAAGAACATATTGCGGTTTTTCCGTCTTTTGATTTAACGGTTACGGTTGCGCTACCCTTTCCAACAGCGGTAACAACGCCGTCTTTCGTAACGGTCAAAATACTCGTGTCGGAAGACTCAAATGAAACAGTTCTATATTTATAGTTTTCAGGTACAAACATAGGTTTAATCGTGCAAGTTTTGCCTAATGGCAACTTTTGCGCGCTAACGAAACTGCCGTCAATCTGCTCAATACCCGCATTTAATTTTTCAAGGTCGTTTGCAACTCCCGTAAACGCCAATTTTTTGCCATAATCAGGCGTAGTCGTTCCCACGAAAGCGCGAACTTCAAACTCGCCGTTAGGCAAATCCAAAAGTTGAGCGGAGAACTTGCCGTCTTTGTCCATATTGGTAGCAACGTAGTCCTTTTTAAAGTTGTCCTTGCCTTCTACTCTAAATCCGTAACTGTCAGAATTAGTAGGCGCAGTACCATACGCAACGTTAACTAATACACGTTCACCATTAAAGGTTGCTTCTTCTACTTTTACTTCAACCGTCTTTAACTCAACGTTAGAAGATTCCCCACACGCGCCCAAAAGCACGCAAGAGAAAACCATAACAAAAGCCACGGCAAGTAAAGCAATTTTCCTTATCTTTCTCATATATTACCCCTATAAAAAATAATCATAATCACGGTGCGACTATCACCAAATAATATAATACAATAAATCGTCAATCTTGTCAATAATAGTTTTAAAAATAATTAGTATTTATGGGAATTTTTGTAATTTTTATTTACCTATCCCACCCACCATATAATTAGAAATAACTCACTTTCGTGAGTTATTTCTAATCTTGTTTTAAAATTCGCTTCGCTCATTCGTGTCGATTAAAGCCCTTTCGGTCTTTTAATCTTATTTTAAAATTCGTTTCACTCATTCTTTTCGTTAAAACTCCCTTTGGTCGTTTTTTTAATTTGACTAAATTCGCTTCGCTCATTCGTGTCAATTAAAAAAAAGAACTCACTTTCGTGAGTTCTTTTTTCTAATCGCAACGATTACGCCTTCTTTTTGTGGAGAAGTATTACAATTGCAACTACACATGCTGCTATCAAGATGGAGAAGATAATGATGATAGCGGTCAAGGTGCCTTGCAACGTTTCTACTTTTTCAGTTGCAGATGCAAGATCTTTTTCTACTTCTTCGAGTGCATCTTCGGTAAGACCGAGTTGTGCATCAAGAATAGCAATCTTGTCTTCTGCTGCTTTGATTGCTGCTGCGAGTTCAGCATCTTTAGCATCAAGAGCAACTTTGAGAGCGTCTACAGAAGCCTTAAGACCAGTTACGCTTACAACAGTTCCGTTTGCTTTTGCTGCTTCGTATGCTTTTTCGATATCAGCAATTTTGCCCCAGTTGTCGATAAGTTTCTTGTCGTTGCTGTCCAAGTCACCGTATACAGCCTTCAAGAGTTCAATCAAGATAGGAGTATCAGAGGTGATGTCTTTGGAGTTTGCAAGACCATCGATAACTGATTCGATTGCGTTGATCATAGCAAGTTTTTCAACTCTTTCGTCGAATTCTGCTTTGATTACGTCACTTACGAGTTCTTTTTGAGTTGCATGCAAATCGTTGTATGCTGCTTCGGTTGCTTCGATAGCATCGAGATCTACGCTGGTCAATGCATCAAGTGCGATTGCGTTCAATGCAGCCATATTAGCCTCTACGTTGTATGCTTGCGTTACTGCGTTGTTTCCGATTTCGTTAAGTTTAGCGAAGTCGTCAACACCGTCGTCTACAAAGTAACTTTGTTCGTCTGCATCAAAGTTGAGATAATCTTGATAAAGTTCAGTTGCTTTGTCAAGGTCGATAGGATATGCATCTTTATCTGCAACGATCTTATCGATATTGTCGTAGTTTCCGCCAACGAGTGCTTTAACTGCGTTTGCCCAAACGTCGAGCGCATCAGTAAGTTCTTTCAAATCTGCTTTTGCTGCTACGAGTTTGTCGTAGTTACGGATATATTCGGTTGCTTCGTATGCAGGGTTGGTAGCGTTAGCGTATGAAACGATATAAGCGTCAGCAAGTTCGTCTGCGTTGTAAACCAAGAATCTGTCAGCGATAGTAACGTCATCAGGAATTGCAGCGATTGCTTGTTCTACTAAGTATTTTTCGCTGTTACGTACACCAGCCAAGTATTTTTGATATTCAGCGGTGTAGTTTTCTTGCAAGTAGGTCTTGCTAGTTGCAGGAAGTGCAGTGTAATCTGCTTTGATACCAGCGATCTTTGCTACGAAAGCAGCAACTTCACTTTCAGGAATGTTAGTGGTTACGATGGTATCCATATCAGCAGCAACTGCTTCGATTGCGTTCAAGAGAGCAGCAAGACGAGTGGTTTTGTTGATGTAGGTTTCGTATGCTACTGCATATTCACCCCAGATAGAGTCGGTCTTAGAAAGACTTGCTACAACTGCTTGAGCAGCAGCATCAAGTTTATCCCAAGCGGATACAGCATCTTCAATTTTAGCAATAATATCGTCGGTTGCTTCAACAACACCGATTGCATTTACTTTAGCAACCCAGTTGTCAGCGATAGCCATTGCTGCATCGAATTGTTCGTTAGCGAGAACTAATTTTTCGTAGTTTTCTACGAATTTCTTGTCTTCTTCGCTCAATGCGTCGTAAAGGCTGTTAGCAAGAGCAAGTTTTTGTTGATGTTCAACGTTAAGTAATACAGGGTTAGGCAATTCGTCGATTGCTTTAATAACTGAAGTTACGTTAGCCAATACTTCCAATGCACGTGCTGCATAGAAGTCGTATGCTTCTTTATAGTTGTTGATTGCTTTGTTGTAGTGTTCAACTTCGTATTCGTCGTCGTAAACTTCACCAGCCAACTTAGTAATCATTTCAGGGTTTTCGTCGTCAACGATCAAGTAAAGTGCTTGAAGTGCAGGATATGCATCAAAGATGTCTCCGTGTTCTTGGAAAGCAAGTGCCATTGCATCAATTTTAGCAATAAGGTCGGTATATCTTGCTTGGAGGAAAGCCATCTTTTCTTCTGCTTTAACGAGTGCGTCGTAGTTTTCTACGCTGGTAGCTTCGTTAGCCGCTTGAGCAGCGATATCAGCAGCAACGAGGTCAGCATCAAGTGCGTTGAATGCTTCTCTTGCAGCAGCGATAGCGTCTTCGTCACCGGTGGTGTATTCTACAGTACCGATAGCGTTGATAAGAACTTCAACTGCGTCGATTTCTGCTTGGATAACAGCGAGTTCTGCGAGCATTTCGTCGAGAGTGCCGTCAGCGTCAACAACTGCTTGCAAATCGTTGTAAGGAACTACGAAATCAGCGTCGTCTGCCAAATCGTCGTACATAGATACAACGTCAGCGATTTTGTCTCTGAGAGTCCAGTAAACGATTCTTTCACCGTTTTCGATAACGATTTCTGCTTCTACTGCTTCAGCAGCGTCGATAACTGCTTGTGCTTTAGCGTATTGAGCAGCGAGTGCTTCTACAGCAGCGTCGTATTTAGCAAGGTTGGTTACGAATACGCCTTCGGTTGCTCTGAATTCATCGAAATCAGCGCCAAAGATAGCATCGAGTGCATCAGTTGCTTCGTCGATGCTGTCTTCACTTGCAAGAGCGATAATGTCTCTTCCGCCGATGGTGAAGTAATCGATATCGTTAATTTTAGCGATTGCGTTAGCAAGTGCGATTTTGAGTTCAGCAATTCTTGCTTCAGCAAGTGCGATATTAGCATAACCAGGGAGTTGTTCTACCCATGCTTTTGCTTTAGCGTCTAATCCGAGGATAGTCGTTTTGATAGCAGCGATATCATCTTCATCAGAAAGCAAAACGGTTCTGCCTTTGATGTTGTTGAGTTTATCGTACAAAGTACTGGTTATGTAAGCATCTACTTTGAATGCTTCGCTTGATACTTGACGATATGACTCGTATTTAGCAGCAATAGTAGCATTGATAGAATTTTTCTCGCTAAGAGTCAAATCCGTATAAATGTTGGTTGCTTCACGAAGAACTTGAACGTCTTTATAGTCGTCGAACAATTCTCCAGGTTGTACATTCTTATCTATCAAGATGTTCATTTTCTCTTCGAAATCAGCAACGGTAGCGATTTCAGCGCCTGCAACTGCAGAGAAGCAGAATACGCTTACGAGAACTAACATTAAGATAGCAAGTAAACTTTTCTTTGTCGTTGTCATTTTATTTCTCCTTTAATAAAATCTAAGTTTTTGTTTTTTGTTTTTCTTTTGTTTTACTACACAAGTCTTTTGTAGACAATTTTCACTCTTTCAATATTCTCTTTCCTCTAACCATACACAAATCTTCTCCTTTTTTGGTACTTTTTTTCGGGAAAAATCCCTGTCAGGGCATAAATTGCCTATTACACTGGTTTATTTTAACATATATAATTCGGCTTGTCAACTACCAAACAATATATATTTTAAAAATTTTTACGAGCGGTTTCCAAAAAACCGTGCATACTCCGCACGTTTCAAAGTTTAGCGTTTGGTTTTTTCAGTTTCAAGTTTTAATCCCCAAATCATTTTATGCCGACGTTTATACGTCTTGACAAGGTTTTGGGAAAAAGAACTTACGAACTTTTTTAAAAAACCAAAATTCAACGCCCGAAAAACACGTTTTATAATAGTATATTTTCTTATATATTTATTATATTATATATAATAACACGCGCACGCGTAAAATTCAATAATTTTTTAAAAATTTTTTTAAGTTTTTTAAAAAATTTTTTTGGTAAAAAATAAAAATTGCACGGCGGACAGCCGTGCAATAATTTCATTTGCAAAATTTTGGTTACGCTCTCTTGGAAAGCACTTCTTTTTCGTACTTTTCAATCTCGTCAAACCAACTCATATCCCCTGCTACTCCGCAACGAGCGCAGTACTCTTCCCAAACCGCGCCAAAAGGCAAGGTCTTCATTTCTTCTTGCGCTACCAAGAGTTTGGTAAGTTTTCCGTCGTCTTGTAAACCTTTAAGCATAGCGTTAGGCGTGCAAAGCGCGGAAAGCAACGCTTTTTGCCAAGAACGGAAGCCAACTGCCCAAGCAGCGATACGGTTAATGCTTGCATCAAAATAGTCGAGAGCCATATAAACTCTGTCAAGCGCGTTGCAACGAACGATTTCTTTAGCCATTTCTTTGGTTTCGTCGTCAAAGATTAAAACGTGGTCGGAGTCCCATCTAACACCTCTCGTGATGTGAAGAGCGATTTCGGGGAAGAAACAAAGCAAAGCGGGAATTTTATCTGAAACGTATTCCATCGGATGATAGTGTCCGTTATCCATCAAAGGCAAGCAACCGTCGTGAGTTGCAGCAAACGACAAGGTAAATTCCGCAGAACCCGTGGTGAAAGACTCAACGCCGATACCGAAAACTTTGGACTCAACGCAAGGTTTAACGAGATTTTTGTCAAAAGGTTCGGATAAAATCTCCTCAATCGCCTCTTTGTATCTCATTCTCGGTCCCATTCTGTCGGCAGGGATATCCTTAAATCCGTCACCCGTCCAAATATTCATAACGCAAGGAATACCCGTTTGTTCAGCCATGTATTGAGAAATTCTAACACAAGCCTTACCGTGTTCTATCCAGAATTTACGAATATCTTCGTCGGGGCTGGACAAAGTCAAGCCGTTAGCCTTGGGGTGAGCAAAGAAAGTGGGGTTAAAATCAATACCCATACCTCTTTCCTTTGCAAAATCAATCCATTTTTGGAAGTGTTTGGGTTCTAACTTATCACGGTCAACGAATTCGCCGTCAAATATAGCGTAACATGCGTGAACGTTAAGTTTCTTTGCGCCGGGGCAAAGCGACATAACTTTTTCCATATCAGCCATAAGTTCTTCGGGGTTGGTTGCGCGACCGGGATAATTACCCGTGGTTTGGATACCACCGCTAAGGGACTCTGCTCCTTCAAAGCCCAATACGTCGTCGCCTTGCCAACAATGCAAGGAAATAGGAATATTTTTAAGTTTGTCTATAGCCGCGTCGGTATCAACACCGTATTCAGCATAAAGTTTTTTTGCTAATTCATAACGTTCGCTCATTTTAATTCTCCTTTTTTCCGTTTACACGGTATTTACCTATATATCATAACCTTAAATTTAAAAAAAGTCAACACTAAAACGCATTTTTGCAAATTTTACGAGCCTTATTGCCTTTTTATAAAAGATATGATAAAATTATATAAAATTTTTGTGGAGCGCGATATGAAAATAACGGTTATTATCCCATCTGCCGGAAGTGGCACGAGAATGAAAACCAATAAAAATAAACTTTTCTTGCCCTTATCCGACGGAAAGAGCATACTTTCTCACACGATAGAAAAATTTCTCACCCACTCGGCTATTGACGAAATTATTATCCCTTGCAAGGACTGTGATAGAGAAAATATTCAAAAAATTTTATCCGAGTTTTCAACGAACAAAAACGTTTTGCTCGTAAAAGGTGGGGAAACGCGCACGGACTCCGTCCAAAACGCGCTAAATATAACTCAATCTGATATCGTTCTTATCCACGACGGCGCAAGACCTTTTGTAACTCACGAAGTAATTGACAGAGTAATAGACGGCGTTAAACTCCACGGAGCGGTAATACCCGTTATTCCCCCGCAAGACACTGTCAAAGAGAGCGAGAACGGCTATATTACAAAAACGTTATCCCGCGACTCCCTTGCTTTAGTTCAAACACCGCAAGGATTTGTCACGGAAAAACTAAAATACGCATATTCTATTATATCCCCTAACGAAATTTACACGGACGATTCGTCGGTTTATGAAAAAATCGGTAAAGTTTTCGTTGTTAGAGGGGACAAAAACAATATAAAACTCACCACTCCCGAAGACAAACCCAAAGAAATACACGCAGGGGTAGGCTTTGACGCCCACCGCTTTGAAGAAGGCAGGCAACTTATTCTTGGGGGCGTAACCGTACCGCACGACAAAGGTTTGCTCGGACACTCCGACGCGGACGTAGTTTTGCACGCCTTAATGGACGCCCTTCTTTCCGCCGTTCACTTAAGGGATATAGGTTTCCACTTCCCTTGCACTCCCGAGTTTAAAGATATTTCAAGCGTGGAATTACTCAAACGAGTTTTAAAAATGCTTGAAGAAAAACAAGCGGAAATTATAAACGCGTCTATCGTGATAGTTGCGGAAAAACCTAAACTTTCCCCATATATAGACGTTATTTCTAAAAATATTGCTTTTCTTTTAGGTATTCCCGAAAACAACGTTTCATTGACCGCAACGACGACGGAAAAACTTGGCTTTACGGGACGGGAAGAAGGTATAGCCACCGAAGCAATAGTTTCGGTAAAAGTTTAAATAGGTGACAAAATGTTAGATTCAGAAAAAGAAAAACTATTGAATAGAGAAAAAGAGTGTTTAAGTATAGGAATAACGCAGGACGGAACACCTAATAATTTCATTAGCGTTCCTTGGGTGCAAACTTCACATGCGTTCAACATGAAACTTCCAGACGTATATCTCACACCCGAAGATTTGGAAGACTCCGCCATAATGGAAAAAATATCAAGTTTTAAAGTTGTCGGTTTTTATATTTGGGCACAACTATCAAATTATGAATTTTTATCACGCTTTCCGCATATTAGAGATTTAAATATTTTTAAGGGCGAAAAGATAGAAAATCTTGATTTTTTGTATAATCTAAAAGAGTGCAGTATGTTCTTTTTGAAAAATGCAAAAATACAGAATATCAATCCGATATTAGACGTCCACAAAACGGTAAAATTTGCTATATTCGGCGGTTTTGGTTGCGTAGGACTATATAATTGCACAGTTGAAGACATATCTCGCTTTGCAAACGAAGAACATAGGTTTTTCGAATTTTTAATTTGGAGCGAGAACCAAAAAGATAAAGAGAGATGGAAATCCATTTCTTCTATGACGTGGAAATATTACGAAATAGAAAATGAATAATCTTTTTTAATATACGATAAAACTATTTAAATACTTTAAAATATTGTTCGCTTTTATCTCATTTTCCCTTGCTTTTTAGTGTAGCAAGGTGTACAATTTAGTTACTACTCTTTTGCGGTGATAATATGAGTATATCAAAGGCTAAAAAACGAACGTCCACTATCGACATGTCTAAAGGTTCTATTCTCAAAAACCTTTTGCTTTTTGCAATTCCTTTGGCGTGCACGAGCATACTTCAACTTTTATTTAACGCCGCCGATATGGTGGTCGTAGGGCAATTTTCCAAAGATTCACAATTAGCCGTCGGAGCAATAGGCTCTGTCGGCTCTCTTATTAACCTTTTCGTCAACTTCTTTATGGGTTTATCCATTGGAGCGACCATTTTAATTGCAAGATACTTCGGCGCAAACCGTGAAAAAGATATGAGCGAGTCCATTCATACCGCTATATTAGTTAGTATGATTTCGGGAATTATCTTGACTATACTCGGCATTTTGCTTTCTGAAAAATTACTCGTTTTAATGAATACGCCCGCGGAAATGTTCGACCTTTCCAACCTTTATTTAAAAATTTATTTCGGCGGTATTTTATCCACTATGGTATATAACTTCGGTAGCGCAATACTTCGCGCGGTTGGAGATACTAAAAGACCGCTAATGTTCCTTGCAATTTCAGGAATTATAAACGTTGGATTAAATATTTTCTTCGTGCTCGCGTTAAACATGAGCGTGGACGGTGTTGCTATCGCCACCGTTATATCCCAAACCATATCCGCTATACTCGTTCTTTGGTGTCTTGCAAAAGAAAAAGGCGCGCTTAAACTCTCTTTTAAAAAATTACGCCTGCACAAACAAAAAGCCTTGGAAATTTTGCGACTCGGCATACCCGCAGGGGTGCAAAGCACAATGTTTTCTATATCAAACATTATAATTCAAGCGTCCATTAACGGCTTTGGACCGATAACGGTGTCCGGCCACGCGGCAGCGGCAAGTATAGAAGGTTTCGTCTATGCGCCTATGAACTCTTTCCACCACGCGGCGCTCTCTTTCACGGCGCAAAATATAGGGGCAGGCAAAAATAAACGAATAAATAAAGCCTTGTTTATAGCGCCGCTTTGCGCTATGACCATAGGTTTAATCACGGGTATGGCAGCGTATATATTCGGGGACGCGCTTTTAAGAATTTATATAACGGACTCCAACCCCGAAGTCGTAAACCTTATAGTGCAAAAAGGTTTGGAAAGAATGGGTACGGTTTGCGTTCTCTACTTTATGTGCGGTATGATGGACGCGCTCTCCGGACTAATAAGGGGCGCAGGATATTCCCTCACCCCCACTCTTATAAATTTGATAGGCGTGTGCGGTATAAGACTTTTGTGGATATATACGGTTTTTGCAACCCCCGCTTACCACACCATAAACGCCCTACTCTTCTCTTACCCCTTGACTTGGGGACTCGTAATCTTGTCTTTGGTAATATTCTATTTCACGGTTGCGAGCCGCGGCATCAAACGACAATGCGAGAGAAACTTGGCTTTTGCCCACGAAAAAGACGTAGAAAACGCATAAAAACGCTTTTTTATGCGTTTTTTTATTGACAAAATCGCAATTTTTATGTAGTATATTATTCAATAAATTCCTGTTGAACCCGTAGGATAAAACCGACGGGGAAGGGAACTCTGGAGAACTCGTAACCAATCGAGTGCCGAAGGTGCAAGGCGCAAGCCGAATCTCTCAGGCAAACGGACGGAGAAACTATTTAGTTATTCTGCGCTCCGAAAAGGGGCGCTTTTTATTTTGAAAATTACAGGAGAAAACTATGTTAGAAATTATCCAAACAATCAACTCTTATCTAACGGACTACGCCCTAATTATTCTTTTAGTGGGCACGGGAATTTTCTTTACGATAAAAACCCGTTTCGTTCAAATTCGTTGCTTTGGCGAAGGCATGCGAAACGTCTTTGGAAATTTTAAGTTAAACGGCAAGAAACACGCGTCGGGTATGAGTTCTTTCCAAGCCGTTGCAACGGCTATTGCCGCCCAAGTCGGCACGGGCAATATCGTAGGCGCGTGTGGCGCTATATTGTTAGGCGGTCCGGGCGCAATCTTTTGGATGTGGATTATAGCGTTTTTTGGTATGGCTACCATTTACGCCGAAGCAACCCTTGCGCAAAAAACCAGAGTTGTTGGCGAAGACGGCTCGGTATCAGGTGGCCCCGTATATTATATCAAAAAGGCATTTAAAGGCACTTTTGGTAAAATTCTCGCAGGCTTTTTTGCCGTTTCCGCTATCCTTGCATTAGGTTTTATGGGTTCTATGGTGCAGTCAAACTCCATAGGCGCGGCGGTAAATAGCGCGGTAAACGTTCCCACGTGGGCTATCGGTTTAGTCCTTGCTGTTTTGTGCGCCCTTATCTATATAGGCGGTACGAAAAGACTTGCCGCCGTTACCGAAAAAATCGTACCTATTATGGCAATAGTTTATATTTTGGGCGGTTTAGTTATTATTATCGTAAATATCACGGCAATTCCCGAAACGTTTGCTATGATATTTAAATACGCTTTTAACCCCACCGCAGTTGTCGGCGGTTCACTCGGTTACGCGTTAAAGACGGCTATAAGCCAAGGCGCAAAACGCGGACTTTTCTCAAACGAAGCAGGTATGGGCTCTACCCCGCACGCGCACGCTCAAGCAAACGTTAAAAATCCGCACGAACAAGGCACGGCGGCTATGATTAGCGTATTTATAGACACCTTCATAGTGTTGACTATAACGGCAATTATAGTAATTTCCACTTTGTACGCAGGAAACGGACCTTTGTCAAGTGGCATAGTGGACGGTATTACTAAAAACAATATGGTAGAAGTCGCAATAACTTCACTCTTTGCAAATCCGAACGTAGGCTCGACTATCGCATCAATTTTTATTGCCGTTTGTTTGTCTTTCTTTGCATTTTCCACCGTTATCAGTTGGAATTTGTTCGGTAAAATCAATTATAACTACTTATTCGGCAAAAAAACGACTATTATCTACTCAATTATCGCTATCGCGTTCACTTTCTTAGGCTCGGTACTATCAAGCGACCTTGTGTGGGAACTCACGGACTTCTTTAACTATCTAATGGTTATCCCCAACGTAATAGCCCTACTCGCCCTCTCCAATCTCGTCGCCCAAGAAGCCAAAGAACACAGCCGAAAAAAGAAAGGCGCGTTGCCTTTACAGAAAGATTAAAAAAGAAAAAGGACACGGTCGTGTCCTTTTTTTATTAGTTTAGTTACAGAAAAAGTCTGTGGACGGGGCGGCGTTGGGTTTACGGCCAACGTCGGTGTTGTCGTTTCGTCTGTCGCGAAGTTCGGGAACGGGACTGGGGGCAACTTGAAAACGGTAGTCCATACCGTTGCGGGATATAAATTCTTCTATCACACAATGACTTGGCACGATATTAGTCGTGGGGTTCATGATATTTTGGAATTTATAAAAGTCCGCGTCTTTAGGTAGTTCTTTTACCTTATAATACTCTTCTTTTACGCTCGTGTATTGTACGGTGTCGCCCAAAATCTTTCTCACATACTCGATATTTTCGTGCAAGGACAAGGGCGCAGGGAAATCGCCGTCGGGTATTACTTCCCACCAGTCTTTGTTTTCGTATTTTTTCAAAAGTTCTACCGCTCGGTGTAAGTGAGTTATCTCAAAAGACAAGTTTTCTTCCCACAAATTTTTAACGTACGGATCGGTTTCCGTCATATAGCACGACCAGTAGAGATAGCACTCGCAGTATTCGTGCCACAAAAGCATTTCAAACCAACTTGCTTTTGAGTCCATTAGCGACTCGTATTGTGAAACGTGCTCTTCTTCAATGAGCGCAATTTCTTGATAAAGTCTTCTACCTATATCACTTCTTGCAAAATTCGTTACGTTCATATAATAGTTCATAGTTTGTTGCTCGGCTGCCGTTATAATCATAGTAGCAAGCACGGTCATAACGTCCGCAGTTTTCGAGTCAATTCCACGTCTTACGTTATCTATCGGGTAACGGTGCTCCGATATCGTCGGTCGCCCGGGCATAATCTCGGTATATCGACCTACCAACCACTCGGCGTAAATGCCTTGTTCCATTTCCAAAAGATTTGCGTATCTATAAAGGTGGTCAAAGTCCTCTAAAAGCGCAAAATCCAAGGCGGTTTTAACGTAGCAATCTAATTCTCTTTTTGCAAGTTCGGCGGTCAAGTCCACCGCTAATTGCTCGTAAGAAATTGTGTGCTCCAAAATACTTTCGTCCTTGGGTTTTAAGAGTGAAATTTTAAGTTGTTGTTGTTTCTCTGTGTCACGAGTGAGCGCAAGAGAACGTCTTAAATCGTTGTCACAAACGTGACGGGCAAAGTTATGCGAAAACCAGTTCGCTTCAAACTCCGTACCGTTCATTAAAATGATACGAGTTTTAGTGTAAGGGTCTATCTCCCTTTTGTTGTAAGACTTCGGGTAAATAGACGACCAGTTTTGAAATTGCTTGTCTATTGCCCTACCTTTTTCGTTAAACGGATTCATAATTCCTCCTTTTTTTATGGTTATATCGCAATATCTGATTGATTTCTACGGGCAAAACTCAACCATTTATTGTGACATAGCCTTATTTTATGATTATCACCATATCTATATATGAAATAATTACACATTTTGTGAAAAATTTAAAATTACAAATACCGTAAAACGCAATAGAAACGAGAAAGACGAAAAGGAAAAACGGTTTAGACAAGGGCGCGTACTATACAATAAACGGCATAGAAGCAAGAAAGACGAAAAAGCAAAACTCTCCCGAAGGGCGCGTACTAAAAGGTACGTAACCGCACGAGAGAGTTTTTGATTTTGAAGTATTTCGACGCTTATATGCCGTTTATTTTAAGAATAGTTCTATAACAGGCACCACCACATCCGGCTTCACTTCCGGAAGCGCGAATAAAAGTGACGTTTCGTCATAAGAATTCTCGTAATAGAGTTTTCCTTGAGCGGGTTTTTTCTTTTTGCGGTACAAAATTTCACTACCGTCGTGCAAGAATTGAGCGTAGTCAACTTTGTCTGCCATATCTTCCATTACTAAAGTTTTAAAAGGATATTCAAACAAGTGGATATACAAACGTTTTCCGTCCACGCTTTGGGTGAGTTTAGTGCCGACGGGGGCTTTGAACTCGGGCTCGGCTCTCGTACAACCGTAAATCGAACGACCGTTATAAGTCATCCACTCTTGGTAAACGTCGAGCGCTTTGATAGCGCGTTTATCAAGGTATCCTCTTGAAGTCGGTCCTACGTTCATAATAAGGTTACCACCGCAAGACACGATATTTATAAGAAGTTGGATAAGCATTTCGGGAGATTTCCAAGTCATCTCGTCCCTATGATATCCCCAAGAACCGGAGAAAGTGTGACAAGATTCCCAAACTACGAGTTCGCCCGTTTCTAAATCGCGAACACCGTCTTTAACAGCCGTTTGTTCGGGGGTGCAAACGTCTTGGGGAATACCCGTTCTGTCGTTTATCATAATATCGGGTTGATATTTTCTTATCATTTTGAGAAGTTCTTCAGAGCGCCACTCTTCTTTGTGCTTTCCTTTCATCCAGTCTTTAGCCTCTTCCCAAGGACATAAACTACCGTAATTTTTAGGAATATAAGAAAAGTCAAACCACAAAACGTCGATTTTGCCGTAATTGGTCATAAGTTCTTCAACTTGTTTATGAAGATAATCTACGTAACGGGAAAGTTCTCTCTTTTGGTTTTGTTCGTACGCATCGGGATCGTTTCTACGTGGGTGCAACCAGTCGATAGTAAAATCGGGATGATGCCAGTCGATAAGGGAGTGATATAAACCTACCTTTAAACCAAACTCGCGACAAGCGTCCACGAATTCACGAACGATATCTTTGCCGTAAGGGGTATTCATTACGTTGTAGTCGGTGTATTTCGTGTCAAACAAACAGAAACCTTCGTGGTGTTTGGTTGTCAAAACGGCATATTTCATACCTGCTTCTTTTGCTTTTCTTACCCAACCTCTAACGTCGAGCATATCGGGGTTAAAGTATTTAAAATATTTATCGTATTTTTCTTCACTTATGCACTCGATATTTTTAATCCACTCGTGGCGGGAAGGAAGAGAATATAGTCCGAAATGGATAAACATTCCGAATCTGTCGTGTACAAACCACTCGGTGTCACCGGGCGTTTTTTTAGTAACGTAACTTGTCATAATCATAATCTCCTTATGTGATAACACTATGATATAATATAGCGCAAATTCTCGCAAGCACTTTTTAGAAAATTAGTAGGACGATTTTTACTTTTTTGCTTAAAAATATAAAAATTCTCCAAGAATACTTGGAGAATTTGGAAAATCAGATCATTTTTGCTATGTGGGGCGCAATTTCACTAATATTTGCGTTAGTCGTGTTTACGAAAATATCGTAATTGAGTTTATCCCCCCACTTCTCGCTCGTGTAAAAATGATAATACTGCGCGCGATGCTTGTCTATGGACTTAATAAACTTTTTGATTTCTTTGTCCGTCTTGTCTTTGCCGTCGTCACGCGCTTTGCATCTTTCTATTTTGCTTTCCATATCAGCGTACACGAATATTCTAAACGGATTATATTCCTTCAAAACGTGGTCGGCGCAACGACCAACTATAACGCAGTCGGACTTTTCCGCAAATTCTTTAAGCAAATTGCATTGTTCGTTATAAACGGCGCTACTTTGGATAACGTAAGACGTGTTTACTGACATAAAACTTCTACCCGAGTGTATAGGATAGGTAAACACGGGTTTTCTTTCCACTATACTTTTAACGTATCTTTCGGAAAGTTCCGTTCTTTTTGCTATTTCCGTAATAATTTCTTTGTCGTAGTAGGCAATTCCAAGGCTTTCTGCGAGTTTTTGACCAAGTTCGCGTCCGCCACTTCCAAATTCACGTCCGATAGTAATAATTTTATTTGCCATATCACACCTCCGACTATATTTTAACACAATTTTTATGATTTTTCAAGACGGTTATAAAAATTTTTTTATCTCGCTCAATTCGTAAACGATAAAATCGGCAACGCCTTTTTCTTCTTTTTCCCGTCTGTGGTTAAACCAACAAGTTTTAATTCCGTATTCTTTTGCTCCGATAATGTCTGCGGTCAAAGAGTCCCCTATCATTATAACTTGATTCTTTTCCACCCCTAATCTTCTCATGCACTCGTCGAAAAACTCGGCTTTTGGTTTTGCGTAACCTATATCCCCCGACACGAAAAACTGGCTAATAAACGGAAAAAGCCCAATTTCGGTGAGTTTTCTCTCTTGTTGACCGACAGGAGCGTTACTTGCGACGCAAATAGTGTATTTTTTAGACAAATATTCGAGCAAATCGTCCGCGCCACGCATCATTACTGCAATTTCGCGAAGTCTTTTCCAAAAAACGGACTCGAATTTTTGTCCGTCGAAATCTACGCCAAGTTTTTCAAAAATCAAACCCCACCTAATCTCGTGAAGTTTTTCAAAGGTGAGTTCTCCGCGTTCCAAGGCTTGCCAAAGAGCGGTGTTGGTTTCAAAAAAGACTTCGAGCGTATTGTCGGGCAAAGTTAGGTTAAAGGCTTCTTCCCCTTCCTTTAAAGATTTTTTTGCCGTTTCAGAAAAATCAAGTAAGGTATCGTCCGCATCAATTAAAACTACTTTAATATCTTTCATAATAATCCCAAATTTTCAAAATTTTCTACGTATTTGTCCGCGGTGCGTTTTATCTCGTCCACAAATCTTTTACCCGAGTCGTCAAAAACGCCAACGGCTGTAAGTCCTGCTTTTTTAACGGTTTGTAAAACGCTCAAATTATCGTCAAAGAAAGCGGTTTCACTTTTCTCTCCGCCTAAAACTTTGAGCAAATCGTCGTAAATGGTTATATCGGACTTTGGTTTTCCAAAATCTTCGCAAGTTAAGACTCTATCAAACAAGTCCCATATACCCCAACGGCGTATGCACTCGTCTATTCTTGCGTGCGTGCTTGCGGTAAGTAAAGCAACTTTTTTGCCCGACGACTTTAAAAGTTTAACGTAGTCAAGAAAACCTGCTTTCGGTTGAACTTCCTTGTGATAAAGCGGTGTGGTGTATTTTGCTATCAAGTCCCGAATTTCTTCTTCCGCGCGCGTTACCCCAAGTTTTTCTCGCATATAGGTGGCGGACTTTCCGTCCCCTAAAGGCACTAATATCTCTATAATGTTTTCAGGATACTTTGCTCCTACTTGGTCTAAAACTTTTATCATAGCGCTTGACCAAATGGGCATAGAATCCGCTGCCGTCCCGTCAAAATCAAACACGTAATTTTTAATCACTTAAAACCCCTTGTAAAAACGTAATGTCGTTTATTAAAATACCGTCCACTTTGTATTCTATCATTTTCTTTATGCCGTCTTTGGTGGTAACGCCTACCCACTCGTCGTGGCCAACTACGTCACGGCCTACCATTATCCAAAGTTTTTTGCCCGTGTTTTTAACTTTTTGTACGTTTTCGTCCGTCATCCAAGTTTCCCACAAACGGATATAATCCGCGCCCGCTTCCGCAAACTCTTCTATTTTCTCAACTCCGGGCATAAAAGCGAGAACTTTGGCGGTTTTATTATAATCTTTTAGTTTTTTAACGGCTTCTACGTTTTGCACGCCGAAAGTTACTTTGTCAAGATAGTCGTATTTTTCAATTATATCAAGCAAATCGTCAAGCACCGCCCAATCTTTAACGTGTATTAACAAAGGATACACACCGCACTTTAAGTAATCTTCAAAGGTATGAGAACAAAAATCAGGGTTGTTTTTGTGTCGCAAAGCGCGGAACTCGTCCGTCGTCATATCGGATATAAGTTTGTCAACGCCAAAAACGCGTAGCGCGCTTGGGTCGTGCATACACGCCAAACCTTTGTCCAAAGTGTATCTAACGTCCATTTCCACTAAATCTGCGCCACACTCCAAAGCGTATTTAGCGGATTGAATAGTTTGTTCGGGGTATTTAGTAGGGCCTGCCCTATGCGCGATTATCTTCATATTTTTCTCCTTTTATATAAAATGATTGCAAGTATTACGCTAGTTATAGCGGATATAATTTTAGAAACTATCATAGCAGGTACGCAAGACGAGTTGATAGCCAAAGTGTAAGCCAAGTGTCCAACGAGAGTAAACGCTCCCGACACGGAAAAAGCCGACACTAAAACCAAACCTTTTTCGTCCATTTCGTCAAAATCTTTGCACGCGTGCACAAAAGAACCCATAGTCGCTAAAAAACCAAAAGCCGAAACTTCGTTTATGCCTATCTTTTTGCCGAGCGCGCCCATAGGTTTTTTAATCAATTTTTTAATGATAAAGAGCAAGGGGAACGCGCCTGCCATAACGCAAGATGCGTTAATTACGACTTCCATGGCTTCCATAAAGTCTTTGCTGTACGGAATTATCTCCGTTTTGGTCAAAAACTGTACGATACCTACGACCAAGCCCAAAGTTATAACTACTTTCATAAAGTAGCCAAACCACTTAAACACTTTGGTCGTGCCGTTTGGGAATTTTACAAGGAAAAAGGCTATTAGTCCACCCACCACTACAAGGGGTATCATATTTAAAAGCAAGGTAAGGACGGGTACTCCCACCATAAGTCCGCCCACGAAACACCCAACGGGCACGGTTACTATTCCGCAAAGAAAACCGAAAAGGATATTTTTGTGATGTCTTTTGTCCGCAACTTCCATAGCGTAAGGCAAAGAAAAAGATATGGTTGCCCCAAGCATAGACGACACTATAAGTCCGCTAAATAGCCCAACTTCAGGCGACTTTGCAAGTCCGTCCGCAAGAACGCTTGCTCCCATATCGTTGGCTATAAATATGGACGGAATTATAGAAAAATCAAGTTCGCCCGGGAAAACGTATTTCGCTCCGCTCAAAAGGTGAACGAGAGTGGGCGCAAGCACGAGCATACCCGTCATGGTCAAAGTCATAACACCCATAAGTTTAATGCCCTTTTCAAACTCTTCGCCCAAGCCGAACTTATTTCCAATAAGCCTATCTATCGCGCCGAGCACTGCAAACGCTATCATAATATACGTTACTATTTCCATAATATCTTCCGTTTTTTATATAATATATTATAATATCACAAACATTACGTTTTTTCAATAATTTACTTGATTTAAAATGCAGAAAGAATTAAAATAGTTAGTACAAGGAGAAAACGTAAATGTTTGAAACGACTTTATCTCAAATGGGCGTGCTTGCCCTATATATTATAATAGGTTTTATTATCGCAAAACTCAAAGTAGTGGGCGCGGACGGGGCAAAAGTTTTGTCCAAACTTGAAAACACCGTCTTTATCCCCGCCCTTGTGTTTATGACTTTTTTAGAAGGCTTTACGGTGGACTCCCTTTCTTCTTCGTGGAAACTTTTGCTCTTTGGTTTAGTCGCGCAACTTTTGGTTATACCTATCGCTATTTTTTTGTCTAAACTTTCTTCAAAGTCCGACTATATCCGCAAAATTTACACCTACGGACTATCCTTTTCCAACTTCGGTTTTATGGGTATCCCCGTAGTTTACGCCCTTTTCCCCGAATACTCTATGCAATATATCGTGTTCACTCTACCATTTTGGACGCTTATCTACGTTTGGGGCGTGCCCAACCTTTTAATGGACACCGTGGGCAAACCAAGTTTTGCAAAATCTCTTAAAAAACTTATAAACCCTATGTTTATAGCCCTACTTATCGGCGCGGTTTTGGGTATTTTAGGCGTAAAACTACCCGCGTTCGTGTTGACGGTTGCGGGCGCTTGTCAGTCTTGTATGTCCCCACTTGCTATGATACTCACGGGTATAACTTTTGCGGGAATTAACTTTAAAAAGATATTTTTGGACTGGAGCATCTATTTCGTATCCGTTTTAAGGCTTATAGTTCTCCCCTTGCTCTTTGCAGGAATTTATCTTTTAGTGACCGACGTTTTTGGGCTTGTACTTCCAAATTATTTCTACGTTTTGCTCGTATGCGCTTGGGCTATGCCGTTAGGACTTAACACGGTCGTTATCCCTGCCGCCTACGGCAAAGACACGTCAACGGCCGCAGGTATGGCTCTTATATCCCACACCTTGTCCGTTATTACCATACCGCTCGTGTTTACCCTTCTAAATCTTGCGTAAAAAAACGGACGACCACTGGTCGCCCTACAATATAAATACGATATCACGCAAAAAAGAGAGAAATTTTTCTCTCTTTTTGTTATCTATAAAACTCTATTCCGGCATTTAGCGTATTATCTTGATTTTTTATCCAAACGACGTAACCCGTTTCCGTCTTTTTGTAATACACTTTTATTTTTTCGTTTTCGTAAATTTCTTTTTTATAATTAACGATAAAACTCATTTGCGAAACATTTTCTCCGCACTCTGTGTTTATCACCCTTTCGGCTAAATCTACGTAATGAGAGTTATTCATATGGTGGTTAAGGTCAAGCCATTTCCAGTCAACGGTTTCGTCCCTCACTCCGTCATAGGTTTCAGGCTCGACAAATCTTTTTACTTTGGTTGAGCCAAAATTAGTTTTTTCCCTTTCAGTTTCGTAGCACGCCATAACTTCGTCCGTGAGTTTGTCGAATTTTCTCGAAACGATATTGTATTTAACGAAATTGCTTGTTGCGCACACCAAAAGTTCGCCTGATTGGTTTCGAATTTCAAATTCACGGGTAGCAAGCACGGGGTTGTAGTCCCTTGACCAAGTGTAAAAACTAACTTTGTCTTGATAACTCGGTTTTTTAAACACTTTTACGTCGTAGGCGGTGAGTATCCACCTTGACTCCGCGCCAAAAAAGTCCCCCACTTCTTTAGAGTGTATTCCCGCCATATCCACGAAAAAGTTGAGCATTTCCCCGCTTTTTAAAGAAAAATTGTCGTCAACCATCCTAAAACCTATGTAAAAATCTTCCTTAACTACCATTTTATTCTCCAAAACTTAAACTTGCGAGCGTCTTTGCAATATTTGCTAAACGCAAACACTCGTCTTCGTATTCGCTGACTTCTAAATCATTTTTTAGATGCGTTTCTAAATTCATAACCCCCGAAAACTTCGTTTCGCGTAATGCTCTCGTAAAACTTTTCCAGTCAAACGTGCCCGAAAAAGGATAAAGGTGGGTATCACGCAGTCCGTCGTTATCGTGAACGTGCAAAACTTTAAGTTTATCCCCTAATTTTTCTATGATTTCTCCGATTTTAAGGTCTTTTATTACGTTAACGTGCCCCGTGTCCAAACAAATTCCTATATTATCCCCACCGATTTTCTCAACTAAACGCAAAAGAATATACGGTGTCGCAAGAGTAAAGTTTGGCATAGGCATATTTTCTACGCAAACCGTTACGCCGTGTTGTTTCCCAAACAAAGCAAGTTCGCCCCAAAAGTCCACGTTTAACTTAAAGCACTCGTCGAAATCTTGTCCCACGTCTTCTATGCCGTACGGCATTATAGGGTGACCAACCATATATTTTGCGCCCAAAATTGCAGTAGATATAATGGCTTTTTTAAACTTTTCTTGTCTTTCTGCCCGTTCTTCTTTAGCGCCGTCTTGCGGTGGCCAACGCCACGGTCCGTGCGTTTGAAATACTGTTAGCCCCGCGCTATCAATTTTCTCTTTTTCTCTTTTAATTTCTTTCTCAAAGTCTTTGCCATAAAACACGGTTTCCGTGTCCATTAGGTTAAAATCCAAACACTCGTATCCGTGGGACTTGATTTTTTGGTATCTTTTCTCCCCAAAACACGCATAATCTTGGCTAAATAAATCAAAAGTTATTCCCGTTTTCATAGTTTTTTCCTTATCTTTTGATTTTTTTATAGTAATAAATTTATTTTGCGTTGTCAATAACTTTTATTCAAATTCTATTTCGTCTGACAAAAAAATTTCACTACCTAAAAATTCAATAATATTCATATCAAAACCACGAGCCAACATATATACAGTACTCAACGTTACAGTCTTGTTTCGCCCGTTCATAATACAAGCCATACTTCCGTGCAAAATTCCTGATTTTTGTTCAAGTCGATATTGAGTCATACCGCGCTCTTTCAACAATTCGTTTACTCTCTTTTGGACTGCTTCACAAACGTTCATATGCAAATTCTCCTACGTATATTTATATGCGGTGCTTATAAAAGTTTGGAATATGCAAAAAGAAAAAATATTCCTTTTATAAACCTTGCAATTATAGACTAAAATATAAAAAATAAAAAAAGCCTATATAAGGCTTTTTTATTTGCTTATTTATTCAAAAAGTGGCGTTGAAAAATATCTTTCCGCGGTGTCGGGGAGAACGGTAACTACCGTCTTTCCTTTTCCGAGTTTTTTAGCAAGTTTTATTGCGGCAGCCACGTTCGTGCCACTACTTATGCCACAAAGTATTCCTTCGCGTTTTGCAAGGTCTTTGGACGTTTGGAGCGCTTCGTCGTCACGGATAATGCACACTTCGTCAATGATATCTTGGTTTAAGATTTCGGGAATTATTCCGTCCCCTATACCCATTTGCAAGTGCGTACCGATAGAGCCACCGGAGAGAATTGCCGCGTTCTCGGGCTCAACCGCCCAAATTGTCATATCGGGGTTATTTTGTTTCAAAATTTCGCCGATACCCGTGATAGTGCCACCCGTGCCGATTCCCGAACAAAAGCCGTGGATAGGTTTTTGCACTTGGTCCAAAATCTCTTTTGCCGTGCCCTTTCTTTGTATTTCAGGGTTTGCAGGGTTTTCAAATTGTTGGGGAACGAAAACGTTTTTGTCTTCCGCTTTCATTTTAAGCGCCAAGTTTAAGCACTCTTCAATGCAAAGACCGATATTACCGCTGTCGTGCACCAAAATAACGTCCGCGCCGTATTGATTTACGAGTTTTCGTCTTTCTTCACTAACGGAGTCGGGCATAATAATCTTAACTTTGTATCCCTTTACTGCTCCAACTAACGCTAACCCTATACCTTGGTTTCCGCTCGTCGGCTCAACGATAATGGAGTTTTTATTAAGCAAGCCCTTTTTCTCCGCGTCTTCTATCATGTTTAGAGCCGTACGCGTCTTAATTGAACCGCCTACGTTAAGCCCTTCAAATTTTACAAGAATCTCCGCCATATCGTCCGTTACCATATTTCTCAAACGGATAATAGGAGTATTGCCCATAGCATCTAAAATAGTGTCACAAATCATAATTACCTTTATATAATATGCGGAAAATAATCTCCGCGCGAATTTTCTTTTACAATTATAGCATATCTCTTTCTATTTATCAATAAAAAAACGCAAGATAAGGGCGTCACCCATAGGGATTTTTAGTCCATAACAAAAGTATAGCACACTATACTTCGCTGAACGCGAAACGTAGTGTGCTTTTCGTTATGCTTTGTATTTTAATTCTTTTGGAAGAAGGGATATATACTTGCCCGAAGTTTTCTCAAAATGCTCTTTCTTGGCTTTTTCTATCTTTTCCGTATCTTCAAAAAGTCTTATTACCGTGCTTGCCACCGCTTTTGATGCGTACAACGTGGCTTTTTTAGCAAAACTGCCACGGCTTTGGGACGCGCTTTGCCAACTGTGACCGGGCGTTCCTAATACCCAGTTCGCTATATGCATTTGTACGGTCGGTACTACCCAACTAACGTCCGCCGTGTCCGTTGATCCGCCGTGTGGTACGGGGGGAGCAGGCTCTTTTACGAAGGTTGCAAAAGGCGGTAAGGCTTTTTGTTCCGCCGTCAGTTTCATAGTGCTTTGCAAGGCTTTGCCGTACGCTAACTCTTCGTCTGTCGGAATAGGTACGGGAATACTTTGCATTGCTTCGTTTGCGGTCATTTGCAAAGTCGGGATAGTTATAAGATTAGCGTAAGCGGATACCACTTCGCTTTCAACAGTCGTGTCCGTCATCAAGGTAGCGCCTTTTGCTATTCTATCCACTCTTTCTTTTAACTCTTGCACGCTTGCGCAGTCGCTTGCTCTCATCATATAACTAACGGTTGCGTGAGATTGTACCATATTGGGCGCAGTTCCACCCGCGTCAAGTATAGCGTAATGCACTCTGCAACTTTGTTCCATGTGCTCTCTTAAAAAGTTTGCGCCGATATTCATAAGTTCAACGGCGTCAAGCGCGCTACGACCTTTGTGCGGATCAGCCCCTGCGTGAGCGGAAACGCCTTTGAAATGATAATTCACTTTAATATTTGCAAGAGCGGGACGAGTTCTCACCATATACATAGACTCGGGGTGCCAACTAACGACTGCATCAATTCCTTCAAAGGCGCCGTCGCGAGCCATAAA
>JAZSRG010000133.1:0-1841 GCA_045538365.1 Clostridia bacterium | reverse complement strand
ATTTTGCAAAACAGTTTTTGCACTCGGGTTTTTTCGTAACGTCGATACCTGCAAATACGCTTTGGATATCTCTATTGAAGGTCTTGTCCAAAACGCTTCCCATTTTATAATCGAGTTCGCCTACGAATTGGTGACAAGGATAAATGTCACCGATTGGGGAAACTGCAAGATACTCTGCTCCCGCTCCGCAACCCGTCAAACGTTTATTTAAACACGGACCATGCTTTAAGTCTAGCATAAAATGGAAAAAGTTAAACGCTTTTTCCGTATGACGGCGTTCTAAATAAAGATTTGCAAGTTTATCGTACTCGGAAATAATTGCAGGATAATCTTCGGGTTTTAGCGCCAAAGAGTGCGCGTCGTCTAAAACAACGGGCTCAACGGAAATCTGGTCAAACCCTGCGTCAGACAATGACTCAACGTCCTTTGAAAAATCAAGGTTGTCGTGAGTAAACGTACCTCTTGCGTAATATTTTCTATCCCCTCTAATCTTGCGCATAAGTTTTGCGCCTTCAATTACGGCGTCGTAAGAACCGCCACCGTTAGCGGTAATACGAGTTTTATCGTGTACGCATTTTCTTCCGTCTATGCTCAACACGATATTATCCATTTCGTCGTTTAAATAGTTTGCAATATCTTCGTCAAGAAGAACGCAGTTAGTAGTCATAGTAAAACTAAACTCTTTTCCTGTCGTCTTTTCTCTTTCTCTAGCATAATTTACGCAAGTTTTAACTACGTCCAAGTTAAGCAAAGGCTCTCCACCGAAAAAGTCCACTTCCAAACTCTTTCTATCTCCGCTATTTTCAATAATAAAATCAATAGCGGCTTTTGCTACTTCTTCGCTCATATAATCACGGCTTGTGTTATACGTGCCTTCAGATGCAAAACAATACTTGCATTTTAAGTTACAGTCGTGACAAATATGTAAACAAAGGGCTTTGATATCCGTTCTCTTTCCTTGATAAGAAAAATCCCGGTCGGGTGTAAAAAGAACGCCCATTTCAATCAATTCGTTAATTTCCGCTCTTGCTTCGTTTTTCTCGTCTTCAGTTAACTTTGCGTATTCGTCTTTTTCTTTTTGAGTAGTTTCCGTATCGGTTTCAAATTCGTTTTTTAACAACAAAAAAACGGGAAAATCTATTTTAAATAGACTTCCCCCCTCGGTATCCCATACGAAAAAATCCTCACCCGCATCTTTGCGGTTGAAGGTAAACGCGTGTACCATGAATAATTACTTCTGTTCTTTTTTAATAGTGTTTACGCGAGTTTCGGGTTGTTTGCAAGATTGGTTACCAACGGTGCAACTGGTCTTACAAGCAGATTGGCAACTGCTTTGGCATTCACCGCATCCGCCATCCGTTCTAATACAACTTTTAACAACAGTTTTGATATGTTTCATAATTAAAACCTCCAAGTAATTAAAGAACTGTTATTATTATATATTAAAACGCAACAAAATGCAAGTTATTTGCGCACATTTACAGTAATTATTCCACTAATTATGCCTATAATTATTCCAAAGAGTACTCCCCAAATATTAAGTCCCGCAAAAAGCGAGTTTCCGGCAAGCAAAGAAAAAGTAAAATAGGATAATAAAATATAAATTAATCCACTTAACGCGCCCTTAATAACGCCCATTTCCCTATGTTTATAACCTATAAATATACCAAAGAAAATGCTTAAAAGTTTAATTACGGTATTACCTATCAAAACTGCGTTTTCGTCTAAATATAAGTATTTAACTAAAAGCGCGAACAATAATACCAAAACGATAGACACACAGACTGCAACAAGTACGGATAAAACTATATCTTTAACGTTATATTTTTGAAAAATTCTAT
>JAZSRG010000192.1:0-3078 GCA_045538365.1 Clostridia bacterium | reverse complement strand
AAGTGAAGAAGTGTGTCGCAAGCGACGTGAATTGTGCATATCCGCACATTGTGGTCAAAATTAAAATAAAAACCATAACAAAACCGAAGGTTTTAAATCGTGATAGCATAGCGCCAATTCATTAAAAAAAGCCCTTTTCAGGGCTTTTTTACATTTCTTCAAGTAATTTTTTGCAACCGCGCAAAACGTCGTCGTAGGTTTCGTCAAAATTCCCCGTCCACCAAGGGTCGGCTACGCTTTTGTCTGCTAAAAGTCGTCGAATTTTATTTTCCATACCCCCACCCGTCAGTCTTTTTAGAGCGCGGATATTATTGTCGTCCATACCTATTATATAGTCGTAATCTTCACACTCCGCTCTCGTTATAACGGTGGCGTATCGGTTTTGATACGGCACGCCCATCTCGTCAAGTTTCCGTCTTGTGCCACGGTGCACGGGGTTGCCTTCTTCTTCGTCACTCGTCGCGCGAGAAATTATCTCAAATTCCTTTTCTCTCCCTGCCTTTTTGACTAAATCTTTCATAACGAACTCCGCCATCGGAGAACGGCATATATTTCCTAAACAAACGAATATTATTTTTTTCATTTTTTCACCTTTATTTTATTTTATCACAATTCCGTAACGTTGTAAAGAAAAAGAGAAAAACAAAACTTTTTAGAAAATTTATTCCACTTGTACAATTTATTGGACATACACTTTACAAATTCGTGGTAAAATGGTATCAGACGAAAGGGTAACTACCCATAAAGGAGAAAAATATGAAAATTCGTGACATTTTTAACAAAAGAAAAGAACTCGCTATACAATCTCAAGTGAGCGCGCCCGTAGGAAACGCTTGCGTTATGGTGCGAAATGAGGAAAGATACGCGGACGCCATGCGCGCGGTTAATACTTTGACCGATATGCTTTTTGCAAATAACTCGTATTGCTCGGTATCGATTAGACCGTGCGATAGGTCGCAGTCCGCTCTTTTGGTTGAACTCGTTACGGACTCTTTGCGTATCTCGGACACGCTTTCTTTTTTTGAAACAATGAGTTACGTAACGCACTTGGACGTTTTGCCCAGAACGGATGGGCTTATCGGGGTTTTTCTCGTTTTTGAAAACGTTTATTCTCCCCTTGAAAGACTTGCGTAATGAGTGATATTTGCCTAACGGCATGAATAGAAAACTTCGTTTTCATGAATTGACCTTCGGTCATGAATAGTCGCTTTGCGACATTATGGTAAAAATTAAAATAAAACACCATAATGACTTGCAAAGCAAGTAAATTCATGATTGCAAGCAATCAAATCATGCCCGAAAGGGCAATTCATGGGCAAAGCCCAATTCTTTTTTATCCTTCCCTTCTACATAATTTGTCTTTTCTTGTCGGTGTGGGCTCAAAGAACTTTTTGTGTGCTACACTGTCGTAGAGGTGAATTATGAAAAGTCAAGTTTTTAAATGGTCGGCGGTAGCATTTTTGCTCTCCGTTGCAATAATTTGCGCGCATTTTTATAACGCGCTGAATACTAAAAGCGAATATCCCGATACGGACGAAACGTTGGGCGTTCAAACCCCTATTTCTCCGCAACCACAGACTCCGCGCACGGAATTTCCTAAACTCCCCCTTTTATCCCCTGTGTCCGACGGTTTTTTGCAAAACTTCGGGGGCACGGGGGAAGACTTCGTCTTGTACTCCTTGGTTTTGGGTGACGATATCTTCGTTTTTGGACACACTTTTTCGTCCGATTACGATTTTTTATCTCACGGACTCTTCGTTTGCCGACTGTCCAATCTTGGCGTGGTGGAAAAGGTTTTAGAATTTGAAAACGCCACCTTTTTGTCGTCAAGTTTAACGGAAAACGGTATAATTTTGGCTTTTAACACACAAAATTCCACTAAAATCGTGTTTTTAAGCGCGGAATTAGAAGAAACGCACTCTTTTATTATTCCTAAACTCTCGACAAAATGTACTTTTTTGCTGTCCCCTGAATATGTTTTCTTTCTCGCTGAAAACGTGGGGGGAATATCTATTTTCCGCCTATCTTTGGACGGCAAAGAACAAATAAGTTTGTCCTATTCGTTAGACTATTTTGCGGGCACGGTGGGTTTTTCCTACGTTTTTGACAGACTGATTTTTTTAGCAAATCAAAACACCGCCCTTTCTTTTTACGTTTTTGATAAAAATTTAGAGTTAATCTCCAAAAAAAGTTTTTCATACCCCCATACTATTTGCGCGCAGTCCGCTATCCCTGCCTTTTTAAATCAAGACGTAGGGTTCGCAATAACTGCAAAATGCGGAGAAAATATCCTGTTTTTAGGGCTTACCCAAAGCGGAATAACCGCCTTTTCCCGCACCCTTATAAAAGCGGACGAGTCCTATCTCTTGCGAACGGAAAGCGGGGACTATCTCGCCTTTTGTAAAAAGGAAACGGATAGTTCAGCCACCCTTTTGTGCTCTCACGGAGATATAATAGAGCAAAACGTTTTGTCTTTGTCCGGATACTTTCCAAAAGACTTTTTGTATCAGTCAGGCTCGACGATTTTGTTGCTCTTTGACGAAAAAGAAAAAAGCGGAGCAATCGCTACGCTAAATTCCCAAAACACTTTGTCTTTTTCATACTCGTTTAAAGACGTTGAGCCCGTTTCTCTCTCTTTTTCACAAAACGGACTGCTTTTGTCCCTAAACGCCACGGCATCGTCCACCTATTTCGGCTCGTGCTACGGCAAAACGGACGGGTTTTTATTAAATCTTAATTAAAAAACCACAACTCGCGGAGCGAATATCACTTTGCAGAGCAAAATATCACTGCGTAGCAATATCACTTGCGCGGAGCGCAAATATAACTAAATTTAATACAAAAGTGTAGCCCACTATACTTCGCAAAAAGCGAAATATGGTGGGCTTTTCTTTATCCACAAAATCTTAAAATAAAAAAGTTATATTTTTAGCCGTATGGCTAAAAGTGATATGCAAGATAATTCTTGCGTTATATTTTTCGAGAGAAAAATTCAAGGTTCTGTTTCAACAGGTTCTTATATTTCTCTCGAAGAAGTTATATTAAATAAATCCTTAACTCGCCGTAAGGCGAATATAA
>JAZSRG010000197.1:0-5929 GCA_045538365.1 Clostridia bacterium | reverse complement strand
TTTACAAGCGTAACTTTTATTTTACCTAATTTTGCCTTTGCCATAAAAGTTTACCTCCTAACCGTTGATTTCTTCTACGGTCTTGCCACGGCTTGCAGCAACAGTCTCGATAGTACGGAGTTGTTTCAAGCCTTCGATGGTAGCGCGTACGCAGTTTACGGGGTTAGATGAACCCAAAGATTTGGTACGAATATCCTTAATTCCTGCAACTTCAAGAACGGCACGTACAGGTCCTCCTGCGATAACTCCAGTACCTTCTACAGCGGGCATCAAAAGAACGCTTCCGCGACCGAAGTTACCGGTGATTTCGTGAGGAATAGTAGTTCCAACGAAAGGAACGGTTATCATGTTACGTTTAGCAGCCTGAGTTGCTTTTTCGATTGCTTCGGGAATTTCAGCAGCCTTACCCATACCTGCGCCAACTCTGCCTTTTTCGTCGCCAAGTACGATAAGCGCGGAGAAACGCATAGTTCTACCACCCTTAACAACCTTGGTAACGCGGTTTACAGCAACGAGTTTTTTAGCAAATTCAGGTGCTTGCTGTTCTCTTCTATTATCTTCACGTTTAGCCATATTTCCCTCCTTAGAACTTCAAGCCAGCGGCTCTTGCGCCATCTGCTACGGCTTGAACACGACCGGTATAGATGTAACCGCCTCTGTCGAATACTACTGCAGTAATACCCTTTTCCAAAGCGCGCTTACCTGCTTCTTCACCAACGATTTTAGCGGCTTCAACTTTGGTTTTGCCTGCTACCATCTCAGCGATTGCCTTTTCTACGGTTGAACATGCAACGAGGGTGTTACCCGTGGTGTCGTCGATGATTTGAACGTAGATGTGAGAAGTGCTTCTATAAACGTCAAAACGGGGAGCGTCAGGCGTACCCGAGATTTTTTTACGCACACGAGCGTGTCTTATAACTCTATCGGCGTTTTTATCAATTTTAGTTATCATATCTCTTTACTCCTTATTTACCCGTCTTACCAACCTTCATAACAACAACTTCGTCCGCATAACGGATTCCGTAGCCGTGATAAGGTTCAGGTTTTCTGATTTCTCTAATATTTGCTGCTACTTGACCAACTTGAGTTTTGTCAATACCTACAACTTTAACTTCGTTGGGGTTAACTACTTCAATGGTAATTCCCTTAGGTTCAACGAATTCTACGTTGTGGCTGTAGCCAACGGTGAATATTACTTTGTTACCTTGTTTTACAACCTTATAACCAACACCCTTTAAGATAAGGCCTTTGGAGAAAGGAGTAACAACACCGGTAACCATATTTTGAACGAGAGCGCGATAAAGTCCGTGTTTTGCCTTAACGGTCTTCTCTTCAGTATCACAAATCAAGCAAATAGCGTTGTCTTTGATTTCTACTTTGATGCAAGCATCAATTTTTTGAGAAAGTTCACCCTTAGGTCCTTTAACGGTAACAACTTGGTCAGCAGAAACCGTTGCAGTTACGCCTGCAGGAAGTTGAACGGGGTGTCTACCAATACGGGACAACTTGATGTGGTCTAATTTTTTAGCCATTGTTCACTCCTCCTTACCAAACGTATGCAAGCACTTCTCCACCAAGGTGGTTTGCTCTTGCCTTCTTGTCGGTCATAACGCCCTTGGACGTGGATACGATAGCGATTCCCAAACCGTTCAATACAACGGGAAGTTTATCTGCTGCTGCGTATACGCGAAGTCCAGGTTTACTAATACGTTTCAAACCGGTCAACACACTCTTTTTACCAGCGTATTTCAAAGTAATTTTAATAGTACCTTGAACTTCGCCGTCAATGTATTCAACCCCGCTGATAAAACCTTCGTCAAGAAGAATATCAGCAATTGCTTTCTTCATATTAGACGTAGGAATTTCTACGGTTTCGTGTTTTGCAATAATGCCGTTTCTAATGCGAGTAAGCATATCGGCAATAGGATCTGTTACTATCATTTTAAGTCCTCCTTTTACCAGCTTGCCTTCTTCACACCGGGAATTTGACCTTTGTAAGCCAAATTACGGAAGCAAATTCTGCAAATACCATATTTTCTCAAAACGGCATGAGGTCTGCCGCAAATTTTACAACGAGTGTACGCTCTTGTGGAAAACTTAGGGGTACGTTGTTGTTTATTAACCATTGATTTCTTTGCCATAAAGCGTTCCTCCTTACTTAGCAAAAGGCATGCCGAGTAACTTTAATAACTCTTTAGCCTCTTCGTCCGTCTTTGCCGTGGTTACGAAACAAATATCGAAACCTCTGATTTTTTCTACTTGTTCGTAGGAAATTTCAGGGAAGATAAGTTGTTCTTTTACGCCCATAGCATAGTTACCTCTTCCGTCGAAGGAATTGGTAGGTACACCCTTGAAGTCACGAACTCTGGGGAGAGCGATAGAGAAAAGTTTATCAACGAAATCGTACATTTTGCCACCACGAAGGGTAACTTTAGCGCCGATATTCATACCTTTTCTAACTTTGAAGTTAGCAACGCTCTTCTTAGCGGTAGTGATAAGGGGTTTTTGTCCTGCGATTTGTTTCAATTCGTCAACTGCGAGTTGGAAACTTTTAGCGTTATCTTTTACGTCGCCAAGTCCCATGTTGAGAATAACTTTCTCAAGGCGGGGAACTTCGTTAACGTTCTTATAACCAAATTGTTTGGTCATAGCGGAGATAACTACTTCATTATAGAGCTTTTTAAGTCTATATCTTTCTAATTGATTAGCCATTTTCGATTACCTCCGAATTATTCTGCAGCAGTTTCAGTTTCTGCTTTCTTGGTAGCGGTTTTCTTTTTGGGAGCAGCACGTTTTGCTTTAGCAGCAGCACGTTTAACTTCCAAAGAAGCGCCACACTTTTTGCATGCACGGAACTTAACTTGTTTTCCGTCTTTTTCCTCGTATCCTGCAGCAACTTTGGTGTCTGCGCCACAGTTGGGGCAAACGATTACTGCGTTAGATGCGTCAAAACGAGCGGGTTGCTTTACGATACCGCCGGTATCTTGAGCGCTACGAGCCTTTCTGTGCTTGCTTACTACGTTTACGTCTTCAACAACAATTTTGTTGTCAGCGGGATAAGTTTTCAAAACTTTACCAGTCTTGCCTTTATCTTCGCCTGCGATAATTTTAACTAAATCACCGGTTTTAATCTTCAAATTACTCATTGTTGCCTCCTTAGAGAACTTCGGGAGCGAGAGAGATAATCTTCATAAAATCTTTCTCACGAAGTTCACGAGCTACTGGTCCAAAGATACGAGTACCTTTGGGTTGTTTTTGGTTGTCGATAATAACCGCTGCGTTATCGTCGAATTTGATATGAGAGCCGTCTGCACGACGAATTCCCTTATGAGTTCTAACGATTACTGCCTTAACAACGTCGCCTTTTTTAACTACGCCACCAGGAGTAGCAGTCTTAACGGAAGCCACGATAACGTCACCGATGTTTCCGCTCTTTCTGAACGATCCGCCCAACACTCTGATGCACATAATTTCCTTAGCACCGGTGTTGTCAGCAGCTTTTAACCTTGTTTGTGGTTGTATCATTGCCTTGTCCTCCTAATTATTTAGCCTTCTCGATAATTTCTACGAGGCGCCAGTGCTTATCTTTGCTCAAACGACGGGTTTCAGCAACAAGAACCTTGTCACCGATACCACAACTATTAAGTTCGTCGTGGGCTTTGATTTTGGTAGTTCTGCTTACAATTTTCTTATAAAGAGGATGCTTAACTCTGGTGGTAATAGCAACAACGATGGTCTTGTCCATTTTGTCGCTAACAACTATACCAACCCTATTTTTACGCAAGCCTCTTGCTTCTACTGTAGTTTCCATTTAGGTATCCTCCTACTATTTAGCCTTCTTGCCGGTGGGGGCGAGGCTCGGGTTAAGTTCTCTCTGACGCAAAATGGTCTTTACTCTAGCGATATCCTTTTTGCAAACAACCATGCTCATAGGATTGGCTTGTTGACCGGTTGCGTGCTCAAAACGCAATTCAAATAATTGTTTTTTGAGTTCAGCGAGTTTAGTTATAAGTTCTTCTGTGGTCATTTCGTGAAATAATTTAGCTTTCATTAGTTGTCACCACCCTCTTCTTTCTTTACGAATTTGCATTTGATAGGAAGTTTGTGTGACGCAAGTCTTAATGCTTCGCGTGCTACAACTTCGTCTACGCCTGCCATTTCAAAAAGCACTCTACCGGGTTTAACTACTGCTACCCAGTATTCAGGCGAACCTTTACCGCTACCCATACGAGTTTCAGCAGGTTTCTTAGTAATAGGCTTGTGAGGGAAGATATCTACCCAAACTTTACCGCCTCTTTTCGTGTATCTGGTCATTGCAATACGCGCTGCTTCGATTTGGTTTGAAGTAATCCATGCGGGTTCTTCAGCCACTAAACCGAATTCGCCGTAAGCGATGATATTGCCCTTGTTTGCAGAGCCTTTCATACGGCCTCTGAAAACACGACGTCTTTTAACTCTTTTAGGCATTAACATTATTCTGCACCTCCGTCTACTGCTGCTTTGGTTGCTTTAGCGAGGATTTCACCCTTGTAAACCCAAACTTTAACACCGATAACACCGAAAGTGGTATGCGCTTCAGCAAAACCGTAATCAATGTCTGCTCTCAAAGTTTGAAGGGGAATACTACCTTCGTGATAGTTCTCGCTACGAGCGATTTCTGCGCCGTCAAGTCTACCGCCAACCATGGTCTTAACTCCCTTTGCGCCTGCCTTCATGGTGCGTTGCATAGCAGCCTTCATAGCAAGACGGAAAGAAACACGCTTTTCAAGTTGTGCAGCGATATTTTCTGCAACGAGTTGAGCGTCCATATCAGGATGTTTGATTTCCATAATATTGATGGAAATGTTAGCCTTTTTGGTGATTTTCTCGACTTCTTTCTTCATTTGTTCAACACCGGCGCCAGCACGTCCGATAAGAACACCGGGTTTAGAGGTGTGGATATCAACGATAACTTTGTCAGCCGTTCTGCTGATAATGATTTTAGAAATTGAAGAAGTGTAATAAGTTTTCTTCAAATAAGTTCTGATTTTGTAGTCTTCTACGAGATTATCGGAAAAGTTTTTCTTGTCTGCGTACCAATTGGTATCCCAAGACTTGATAACTCCAACTCTCAATCCATGAGGATTAACTTTTTGTCCCATATTCTCTTTGCCTCCTACTTAACCTTGCTGTCAAGCACAACGGTGATGTGGCTTGTACGCTTGTTGATTCTGTGAGCTCTACCCTTTGAAACGGGTTGAATTCTCTTCAAGGTCGGACCTTGATCTGCGAATGCTTCTGCAACGAATAAATCAGATTTATTCATACCGAGATTGTTTTCTGCGTTTGCAGCAGCGGAATTTACAACCTTCAAAAGGATTTCGCACGCTGCTTTGGGGGTATTTTTCAAAATAGCCACCGCTTCAGTGTAACTTCTTCCTCTAATAATATCGAGTACGATACGTACTTTGAAGGGAGAGATTCTAACATATTTTGCAACAGCTCTTGGTCTCTTGTCTGCGTTTTCGAGTCTTGCTGCAGCCTTTTCTTTACTTCTGGTTGCCATATTTCATCCTCCTACTTCGAGCTCTTTTCACCAGCGTGACCTTTGAAGGTTCTGGTGGGAGCGAATTCGCCGAGTTTACAGCCAACCATATCTTCCGTTACGTATACGGGAACGTGTTTACGTCCGTCGTGAACTGCTATGGTGTGACCAACCATTTGCGGGAAAATCGTGGATGCTCTTGACCAAGTCTTAACCACTTTCTTGTCACCGCTATTGTTCATTGCTTCTATTCTTGCGAGAAGTCTTGCTTCTACGTAAGGTCCTTTTTTAACTGATCTGCTCATTATAATGCCTCCTAGTTAATACGCTTAACGATAAACTTTGAAGAAGCTTTCTTCTTCTTACGAGTCTTGTATCCCAAAGCAGGTTTACCCCAGGGGGTAA
>JAZSRG010000093.1:0-22991 GCA_045538365.1 Clostridia bacterium | reverse complement strand
TAACGCAAGTTCGATAGGATAAAAATTTTTGTCAAGGATAGGTGAAAATTTCATAATACCTCCAAAGTTTCATTTATTATATCAAAAAAAAATATACATTTGTTATCAAAAATAAGCAATAATTTGCACAAAAGGACTTTGCTTTTGTTTTTTGCACAAAAGGACATTAATTTTTGCAAAAAATCTTGATTTTTTACCTATTCGTTTGTATAATAAAAGCGAGGTGGATTATGGAAACGAAATACGTTGGAACAACGATGAAAAATTCAATAAAAATTAATCAAATTTTTTCCATACATTATTTTAAGTACGGTCAAAAATTTGATTTTCAGGGCGAAGAGCACGATTTTTGGGAAGTAGTTTATATCGACGCGGGCGAAGCGCACGTAATTGCAAACGATAAAACTTACATTTTAAGACAAGGGGAAGCAATATTTCACAAACCGAACGAGTTTCATAACATTGCTACGCTCAATAAATTCGCAAACTCCGTTATCGTTTCCTTTTCTTGTAAAAGCAAGGCGATAAAGTTTTTTGAAGAAAAAATATTAACGTTTACCTCTTACGAAAAAGAATTGTTAGGAAGAATCGTTGACGAAGCCGTTTTGTCTTATCCTGACGTTTTAAGCGAAATTTACAGCGAAAAACTACCCAAAAACAAGTCAACCGAGTTTGGAAGCGAGCAAATTATCAAACAAAATCTTGAACTTTTGCTTATATCCCTTATAAGAAATAACGCAAACGCCCAAAAGCGTAAAGCCAAAAAAGAAAGCGTTAGAGAAGTTCATTCAGACAAAACGGTAAACGCTATAATTGATTACGTAAAAGCCAATTTATATAACGACTTTACTCTTGACGATATTGCAAGGGAATTGTATTTTAGCAAAACGTATATGAAGAGCGTTTTTAAGAAAAAAATGGGAGTTAGTATTATTCAATATTGTTTAGAACTTAAACTTGACGAAGCAAAAAGACTTATAAGCAAAAAAGAATTCACGTTTACTGAAATTGCCTATAAATTGAACTTTACGTCCGTGCAATATTTTTCCAGACTTTTCAAAAATCATACGAGAATGACTCCGACGGAATATTCGAGAAGTATAAGACACGGCAAGATTTTGAAATAATTTGTCGAATCACACCGAGAGAACAAAAATTTTTTTAAAAAATACAATAAAGAATATGGACTGACAAGTTATTATTATGCTATTATAATAAATAGATAATGTAACCTATATTTAAAGGAGACGAGAAAATGTTGAAACTTCTCGACATAACAAAAGATTATAAGGCAGGTTCAACCGTCGTTAACGCGTTGCGTGGCGTTAGCATGGCGTTTAGAAAGAGTGAGTTCGTGTCCGTTTTGGGCGCGTCAGGTTGTGGAAAAACTACCTTGCTTAATATAATCGGCGGTTTGGATAAGTACACGTCGGGTGACCTTGTAATAAACGGAAAATCAACCAAGAATTTTTCTGATAGAGATTGGGACACCTATCGCAATCACTCGGTAGGTTTCGTCTTCCAAACTTACAATCTTATTCCGCATCAGTCCGTTCTTCAAAACGTAGAAATTGCTTTGGCTTTGTCAGGCGTTGACAAAAAGACGAGACGTGAGAAAGCAAAAAACGCTTTAATAGAAGTAGGACTTAAGTCCGAGATAAATAAAAAACCCAATCAACTCTCGGGCGGACAAATGCAGAGAGTTGCTATTGCTCGCGCTTTGGTTAATAACCCGGACATAATTCTTGCCGACGAGCCAACGGGCGCGCTTGACAGCGAAACGAGCGTACAAGTAATGGATATACTCAAAAAAGTAGCAAAAGACAGACTTGTCGTTATGGTTACGCATAACCCTGAACTGGCAGAAGAGTATTCCACGAGAATTATAAAAATGCGTGACGGCAAAGTTTTGTCCGATTCCGCGCCTATGAGTGAAGAAGAAATTGCTCTTGCGGAAAGTGAAGAGAGAGAAAACTTGCAAAAAGAAACGGAAATGAAAGAAAAGGACAAAAAGAGTTACAAAAAACTCAAAAAACGTCCGTCAATGTCCTTTTTAACCTCTTTCACCTTTTCGCTTAAAAATCTTTTTACCAAAAAAGGTAGGACGACTTTAACTTCTTTTGCAGGAAGTATAGGAATTATAGGTATTGCGTTGATTTTTGCAGTATCTCAAGGTATGACTTCGTACATAAATTTCGTACAAGAAGAAACCCTGTCTTCTTATCCGTTAACCATAGAAGCGGAGCACGCAGATCTCAGCACTATGTTAATGTCGTTTATGGAGTCGGCAACGAGCAAAAACGAGCACGAAAACGATGCTGTTTACGAGAAAACGGCGTTATACGACCTTGCAAAAGCAATAACTGCTACCGAAGTTAGACAAAACGACCTTGCTTCGTTTAAAAAATATTTAGAAAAAGAAATGTCTAATAAAGATAGCGCTCTTCACAACGCCCTTAGCGGAGTTCAATTCGGGTACGACCTTGATTTAAACGTTTACACCAAAAATGTGGACGGAAATATTATAAAGTGCGACACCGAAGAACTTATGGCTGAGATGATAGCCGACTTTTTCGGAACGGCGGCGTTAGGGGATATGATGTCTTCAATGTCGGAATCTAATCCGTTTATGAGTATGGCTTCGTCATCAATGAATATGTGGCAAGAAATTTTGCAAGGACGAAACGGCGAAACCGTAAACCCCCTTATAAAAACCCAATACGATATGATAGTTGACGGCGGAAGATGGCCGGAAAACTATAACGAAGCGGTTATCGTAGTTGACGAAAACAACGAAATCGACGATATGACTTTGTACGCGCTCGGGCTAAAATCAAAAGCCGATATCGATAACATTATAAACGCGGTTAAAAACGGCGAAGAGTTAAACGACACGGGGGACAAGTGGACGTATGAAGAAATTTTAGGTATGCAATTTAAAGTTATACTTAATTCTGATAATTACGTGTACGATAGCGTTAGTAAAACTTATAAAGATTTGACTGCGTCCCAAGAAGGACTGGAAATTTTATACAACGACAAGGGAATTGATTTAAAAGTCGTGGGCATAGTTAAGCCGAACGAAGACTCTTTATCTCAAACCTTAACGGGAAATATCGTTTACGGCTATAAACTAACGGAATACGTCGTGCAAAAGGCGTTAAATGCTAACGACGGATACAAAAACGTGCTTGAAGCCCAAATTGAAGATCCTGACGTGGACGTGTTGAGTGGACTTCCTTTCAAAAAGGGCGGAAATCAGATGAGTGAACTTGAAAAAGCAACTCATTTTCGTGAATACGTAACCGGACTTCAAAACAAAGGGGACAACGACAAGATAATCGAAAGTTATATAAGGATTAAGAGTATCGTGCCCCAAAGCGTGATAGACGGCGCTTTGTCGCAAGCCGAAGTTCAGTACGACACTTTGGATAAAAAGATAAATTTACTTAAAGTAGGTTTATCAAGCGCTACGGGTATGAGCCAAGAACAAATCGGCGAATATTTAGCGGGCTTAACGGAAGAAGAGATAAACGATTATTTTGAAGATGCGATTATAGAGATGACCTCTAAAACGTATGCCACGAGCGTAAGACAAGGAATAGAAAACAGTGTTAAAACCTACGGAAAAGACGCGATTTTGACTGCGTTTTGGATGGAATACAACACTTATTCCGCAGATAACGCGGTTTGCGCAAATTACTACGACGTTGCTCTTGATTTTTCGGAGAGCAGTTACGAAGAAAATCTTAAACTTTTTGGTTTCGTAGATTTTGACAGTCCGAGCAAGGTTAATCTTTATATGTCAACCTTTGAAGCAAAGGACATAGTCGAAGAAGAAATTGATAAATATAATAAGTTAGTCGGCGAAGATAAAGCGTTGGGTTACACCGATTACGTTGGACTTATGATGTCCTCCGTTACTACGATTATCGACGTTATAACCTACGTTCTTATTGCTTTCGTTGCCATATCTCTTATAGTATCAAGCATTATGATAGGCGTTATTACCTTGATATCCGTACAAGAGAGAACGAAAGAAATAGGTATCCTTCGCGCGATAGGCGCATCCAAGAGAAACGTATCCAATATGTTTAATGCAGAAACCGTAATAATAGGTTTCTCGGCAGGACTTTTGGGCGTACTCGTTACTTATATACTTTGTATTCCTATCAACCTAATTTTGCAGGCTTTGACGGGAATAGGCAATCTCGGCGCGGTATTACCGTTACCCGTTGCTCTTATTTTGATTGCAATAAGTATGCTATTAACTTTAATTTCCGGAATAATTCCGTCAAGAAGCGCGGCTAAAAAAGATCCCGTAGTAGCCCTTCGAACGGAGTAAAAAGCAAAGGAAAAGGATGATAAACAAAAGACTTTTTAATTTTAGATTTTTTGCATTACTTTTGGGAGTTGCATTTGCAGGTTCTATTGTAGGCACTCTATTTTTTCAAAGTTTTTACGTGTTTTATTACGTTTTGGGCGCAGGTGTTACTTGCGCCCTTATCATTTTGTTTTTCGTAAAACGAAGAAAAATCCTATATATTTTATTGATTGTAGGCTTTCTTATAACTTTGTTTTCGTCAGCAACAACTATAAATAACGCTTTGTCTTATACTCCAAGCGTGAAAGGCGATAACGTAAAAGTCAAGATTGAATTCGTATCCGTAAATCACGAAAAAATCTATTGTAGCGTGGTGAGTGGACTTAAAAGCCCACCCAAAGGGGAAGGCGAATTATTTTTACCAAACGAATACGATAGAAGGGCGTTAAAAGAAGGCTCGATTCTCGTTTTGTCGGGTGTAACTATAACCCCGTACGATATTACGCTCCCAGTGGATAAAGATGATGAAACGAAAGGGGAGATTTTACAAATACAGTATTTTACGTCCCGCGCTAAATTTAAAATTAAAAGCCAAATAGTAGAAAGCCACTCTCACGGAAACCCTGATTTAGTGGACGTGATGCGCAATTCTTTTGCAAAGTCAGCAAGAGAAAACTTGCCTGACGACGTGAGAGGGGTAGTGTTCGCTCTACTCACGGGAGATAAATACGGAATATCTAATGAAATATATGAGAATTATAAACTTAGTGGAATAACCCACGTTTTAGCCGTGTCGGGATTGCACGTTAATTTTTTAGTCGTTTTACTTTCGTGGGTGTTTTCTAAAACCAAACTAAAGAAGAAATATTCTATAGCGGTTATTTTGCCCTTGCTCATATTGTTTAACGCGTTGTGCGACTTTACGCCGAGCGTTGTAAGAGCGTCTATAATGTCTTGCGTGCATATTATAACCCCTGTAATTACAAGGCGAAGATACGACACTTTGTCGGCTATGAGTTTGTCGGGCGTGATACTCTTATTTATCAATCCAATGAACGCCTTTTCTTACGGCTTTTTGCTCTCTTTTGCTTGCGTTTTCGGTATTATCGGGCTAAATAGACAAATATCAAACGCGCTCGGCTTTTTACCGAAGTGGTTAAGGGACTCCGTTTCCGTTTCTCTATCCGCTATGCTTGGTATTTTACCGCTCTCTATGTATTTGTTCGGGGAAATTTCCGTTTTGTCTATTTTGACCAACGTTTTGGTTTTGCCCGTGCTTGGCGCGGTTTACGGCTTGCTTTTCGTGGTGGCTATTATAGTTGCGATTTTGCCTTTTATGGGATTTTTGCTGACGGCAATAGGTTTTGTCGTAAAATATATCAATTTCGTAACCGCTATTGTTGCAAGTATAGACTTTGCGACTGTGAAAACTCAAGTATCTTTGTGGTTTGTTGTAGGATACTATCTTTTAGGCATAGGACTGACAGATTTTGTCATTTTGGATAAAAACAAAAAAATAGGAATACTATGCCTGTTTTTGTCTTTTATAGCCTTGTATTTCTCGGTGTTTAGTGAAAAAATACAAATTGCTAATTAGTGTAACCAATTTTAAAACTCGCTTTACTTAATAGGAGTTTTATGGTATAATAATTTATAGGTGTATAATGAAAGCAAACGAACTAAAAGACAGTTTAATACGTGGCGTAGAGCCTGCCTATTTGATTGCAGGGGAAGATTCTCATTTAAGAGAATCATCTTTGACTTTGCTCAAAAATCTTGCAGGAGAGGATATGACGGAATTTAACTTGTCTTTTATAGACGGGGACAAGGCGACGGTGGAGCAAATTATCGACGCTTTTTCTCAAGTTCCGTTTATGAGCGACAGGAGAGTAATCGTCGTAAAAAATTGGAATCCTAATTTATCTGACGACGACGTTAAAAGATTAAAATCCGAGTTAGCAAGCGTGACTGATTCCGTTCTCGTTTTCGTCTATACGGGAACGCCAAGTACGAGCGTTAAAAAGATTGCGACTTTCGTCGATTGCGCTAAACTCGATAAAAATTACGTCGGGGATTACGTGGAAAAAGTTTGCGCGAGAGAAAATTACACCATCACTCCTTCCGCCGTTGCAAAACTCGTAACGTTTACGGCTTGTGATTTGGCGAAGTCACAAAACGAATTAAAGAAACTCTTCGCCTATTGTGAAGACACCCGTGTGATTGACGAGAGCGCGGTAAGTAACGTGGTTTGTAAAGATTTAGATTTCGTTATATTCGCATTATCAAACGCCGTAGCCCAGAGAAACGCAAAAGACGCTTACGAAATACTTGAAGACGCGAAGGGCGATAACGGTAAAAATCTCGGTATGCTCACGACTTTGACTACGCAGTTTAGAAGAATGTTGCACGTTGCGCTAAACAAAAATATGAATAAAAAAGACGTGTCGGAGTACTTGGGAATAACGGATTTTGCTGTAAGTAAAACCTTAACTCTCGCATCAAAATTTAATACGGCGAGAATTAAAAATATAGTAGATAGATTGGAAGAACTTGAATACGAGTTCAAAAGCGGAAAGATATACAGCGCAGACCAAGCCTTGTTTATAGGCGTAACGTTTGCATTGTTATCGTAAAGAGAGGAAATATGCAATTTGGACATTTTCAAATAAAGCCCGAACCGACCATGGTTTTTAGGGATAAATTAGATAAAGTTAACGTGTGGGTAATGCGAGTTATCCTGCTTTTGACTTTTGTTTTTGCTAATTTTTATAACACGAACACCATTTATGCGGAAACTATGGGCGTCACGCCCCTTGCTCAAACGTTACCAACTTGGATTACTTGGGCGTTTTCCCATATAACGAGCGCAGGTATTAGCGTTGTCGTTTTGGAACTTATAGGTAACTTTTATTACGGATTTATTAAACCTATTTGTCCGCCCGTTAACTTGACGAGAAAGGGTTTTATGGTGTATATCCGCGCAAGTTACGTTATAAGAAATTTGATTTGTGGCGCGATAAATCTTATATTTTTGTTAGGAGACGTTTATTTCTACGCGTTTAGGAGTTTAATAGGCGTTGTCGTTACCGTTTTGACACTAACTGTAACTTATCTATACGTTAATAAACATTACGTACCAAAAGAAGCAAAATCCGCGTTTTTGAAACTCGTTGCTATACCGTTTTTCGTGGTACAGTTTGTAACCGTTTTGATGGAGTTGTTATGATGAAGAAGATTTTTACTATTTTATTAATTATATCCGTTATAGCAACCTTTTTCGTGTTGCCCGCAGGGGCGGAAACGAGTAGCCGTGGGGAAAGCCACGCGTATGATATAATGGTAGATTTTGTAACCGAGAACCCTGCAAGAGTGTCGGGAAGCGATGGCGCGGAGAAGTCTGCGGAATATATCAAAAATTATTTTGATAAATTAGTGAACGGCGGAACTCCTGAAATTTTGTCTTTAAGCAGTACGATTATCCCGCAAAAAGCCTACGAAACCAAAGTTCAAGTGTTTACCTACGAAGTTTATACCCAAGGTATGGGCTTTATGAGTTATCCGACTATAAAAGAAGTTAAGGATAGAAACGTAGTTGCAACCAAAAAATCAAAGAATAAAGATGCAAAGACCGTAATAATCGGGGCTCACTACGACAATACGCAAGAAAATGGTCAAGGCAGTGGGGCGTACGATAACGGCAGTGGCGTAGGAATTATGCTCTCATTAGCAGAAAGACTTAAAGACGTTGAACTTGATTTCAATCTTGTTTTCGTAGGATTTGGCGCGCACGAATATTACTATGAAGGAAGCGCGCAGTTTGTAAAAGAAATGAGTTTGAGCGAAAAACTTAACGTCAGTTTATATATAAATCTTGACTCAATCGCGGGGGGAGATAATCTCTATATCTACGCTGACGAAGTGAATACCGTGCAAGAAGACTATTTTGTAAAATTTGCAAAGAAATCCACGGTTGACCTTCACCGCGCGCCCGTAAATAAAGGAACGTATTTCCACGAGTTTAGTAAATTGGGTTACGCTCACGTAGGACTTGATTCCGATAATCTTCCATTTTTCAACGAAGATATTTTGACCGTTAGTTTCTCGTCGCACAATTGGACGATTTTGTCTTCTAACGTTTTAGACGAGAGCGCGGATGCGAATAAGCCTAATATAATAGGCACGAAAGACGATAATATGGACACCTTGCTCCGCTTGTACGGGGATAAAGTAAAAACTCGTATGGCGGGATTAGAAAACTTGATTTACAGCGCAATTACGGATAGTTCGTTTATCACGGAAATGCAAAGAGCGAAGAGAGAAAACGGGGACTATTCTTTGATTACCAATAGATATTTCGCGCCCTTGATTACTTTAGGATTTTTGGTTATAGTGGCGGTACTTGCCGTGCTACTTAACAAGAAATATAAGGGCAAAAATCCTAACAAACCTAAAAAAGACGGTGGCGAAGACGGAATACACCAAGACGGTCCTAAAGTTTTTGCAGATTTCGATTAAAAATCAGGTATATTTGTAAAATTTAGCGTAGTCAGTTGCTTTTCTTGTCTAAATTTGGTAGTATATAATATTATATAGGCTTTTATTATCGGAGGATAAATTATGCCGCAAGAATATAACTTTTTTAATATTGACGCCTTTTGGTTTATCGACCTTATCGTGCTTATTGCAGCGATAGTTTTGTGCTTTCTTTTCTTTAGAAGAAAGAATAATTTAAAAGTCGGTTTACTTGCTTTGTGCGTAGTAGTTCCTGCAGTCGTAGTTAACGTTTTGTACGCAAGAAGCGGGGGACAAGTACTTTGGATAGCCAAAACTATTTTGGATATGGCGGTACTCTTTTTGCTTATTGCTTTTTGCGCAGTTTATCAATCTACGCTTAAAGCGTTTTGCGCAGGAATTAGTCGCTCAAAGTACAAAGATAAGGCTATAAACGGCTACGTTAGCAACGACGAAGAATTATCCGCCGCTGCTCGCGATATCGTTCGCGCCGTTCAAAATATGGCTAAAAACGATATCGGTGGTATTATAATCATTGCTCCGACTTCTATTCCCGAACACATTTTAAGTAGCGGAACGCAAATGCAATCTTTGCTTTCAACTCCATTACTTGAAAGTATATTTAACAAAAAATCCCCCCTTCACGACGGAGCCGTTATCGTTAAAGGGAACAGAATTTTGGCAGCGGGTTGTTTCTTGCCTTTATCTCAAGAAATTACTATCTCCAAAGACCTTGGTACTCGTCATAGAGCGGCTATAGGAATAACCGAAGAGTCCGACGTTATGGCAATAGTCGTAAGTGAAGAAACGGGGGTAATATCCGTTGCTCAAAACGCTCAACTCAAGCGTTATATCACCCCTGAAAAACTTCTCGACCATATCGAGAAAGCGTTTGGTATTTTATATCAACCTGCAAAAAATAAATTTACTATCACGAGAAAAAAATAATGAAAGAGATTAAAGAAATTGTAAAAGTACCCGAAATTTTCTTGCCCGAAAAAGATTATTACGAATGGGCAGTAGTAGCGTGCGACCAGTTTACGAGCGAGCCGAAATATTGGGCGGAACTTGAAAAAATCGTAGGCGACAAACCGAGCACGCTCAATATAACTTTCCCCGAAGTTTATCTGGGACGTGACGACGATAAGAGAATAGAAAACATCAACGCGACTATGAAAGAGTACGTGGATAACGGTGTCTTATCCAAAAAACTTAATTCTTTTATTCTCGTTGAACGTGAGTCGGACGGCAAGAAGAGAATAGGTTTAATGCTCGCAATCGACCTTGAAACTTACGATTGGACGCCTTTTGCGGACGTACCCGTAAAAGCCACGGAAGGAACTATTTTGTCCCGTATTCCCCCAAGAGTAAAGATAAGAGAAAACGCGCCTTTAGAACTTCCTCACGTTATGCTTTTGTGTGACGATAGAGAGGGTGTTTTGCTTGAAAAACTTTACGCAAGACGTAACGAGTTTGAAAAAGCGTACGACACCGACCTTAATATGGGTGGCGGACACATCACGGGTTATATCGTAAGCGACGAGAAATTCGTGTACGACGCTCTTGAAACTCTTGACTCAAAAGCGGAAAAGGAGAAAAAATACGGTCACGACACGGCTTTTCTTTTTGCTGTAGGTGACGGAAACCACTCTTTGGCAACGGCTAAAACTTGTTGGGAAAACCTTAAAAAGGCAGGCGCAAAAGATAATCATCCCGCTCGTTACGCTCTTTGCGAACTCGTAAATATATACGACAAAGGACTTTTCTTTGAGCCGATTCACAGAGTTTTGTTTAACGTTAAAGACGAGTTTAAGGCTAAATTATTAGCCCTCTCCGGCGACACCGAACTCACTTGCGTAGGCGCTCAAAACGTTAAGGTATCAGGCACTGCGCCCGAGATTATCAAGACTTTGCAAACCATGATAGAAGACGGAGTAAAAAGTGGCGAAGTCGGTGAAGTTGACTACGTTCACGGCGAGAATTCCGTTCGCGAAATCGTAGCAGAACACGACGGCTCAATGGGTATTTTGATGCCCACTATCAAAAAGAGCGAATTATTTGGTTACGTTCTCGATAAAGGCGTTTTACCCAAGAAAGCATTTTCAATGGGCGAAGCAAACGAGAAAAGATATTATATGGAAACAAGAAAGATTAGGGAGTAAGCAAAATGGCTATAAAAGTATGTAAATTCGGCGGAACTTCAATGTCAGATTCTACGGCTATCCGCAAAGTTAGCGGAATAATCACCGCAGAAAAAGATAGACGTTTTATCGTATTATCCGCACCCGGAAAAAGAAATAAAAACGACTTTAAAATAACGGATAAATTATACGAGTGCTACAAAGCAAAATGCGATTGCGGTACTTGCGCAGAGCCTTTTAAAATTATCCGTGAAAGATACACCGAAATCGTGGACGCTTTAGGCGTTAAAATGGATATCAAGACTATCCTTGACAAGATTGAAAAGGAAATAGATAGTTCTGTGTCCCCCGATTACGCTGCAAGTAGGGGAGAATATCTTTCCGCTCTCATTATGGCAAACTATCTTGACTACGAGTTCGTTGACGCTGCGGAAATGATTAAATTCAGAGAAGACGGCAGTTTCGACGACATTTTGACCAACGAACTTGCAGGAAATAGATTGGCAGGCGTTCATTACGCTATTATCCCCGGTTTTTACGGAGCAATGCCCGACGGTACGGTTAAGACCTTCTCTCGCGGTGGCTCGGACGTAACCGGCTCTATTATTGCAAGAGCGGTTAGCGCAGACTTGTACGAAAACTGGACGGACGTTAGCGGATTTATGACCGCTGATCCGAGAATTATTGATAATCCTAAAATTATTAAAAAGGTTTCTTATCAAGAACTTCGCGAACTTTCATACATGGGCGCAAGCGTTTTGCACCCCGACGCTATCTTCCCCGTTAGAATTAGCGGAATACCTATAAATATTAAAAACACTTTCAGCCCCGAAGACAAGGGTACTATGATAGTGGCTCACACTACTGCGCACAAAGCAGAAGAGTTGGTTACGGGTATTGCAGGAAAGAAAGATTTCAGCGTTATTCTCGTTGAAAAGAGCATGATGAACTCCGAACTTGGTTTTGCTCGCAGAATTCTTAGCGTTTTGGAAGAATTCGGTATTTCTTTCGAGCATATGCCGTCAGGCGTTGACACGTTGAGTATCGTGCTTTCAACGTCCGCGATTTTGAGTATTCAAGACAAAATCGTAGCGCGCATTAGCGAAGCCGTTTCTCCCGACTCTATTACCGTTCATCACGGACTTGCTCTCATTGCAACCGTTGGTCACGGTATGAACGCAAAAGTTGGTACTGCGTACAGAATATTCGACGCGCTTGCAAAAGCAAACGTAAATATTCGTATGATAGACCAAGGAAGTAGCGAGAAAAACATCATAGTCGGCGTACTTAATACCGATTACGAAGCAAGTATTAAAGCAATATATAACGAATTTTTCGGAGATAAAAACTAATGGATTTTGCTGACGCGCGTAAAGTTCTCGAAAGAGTTTACGCAAAGAAAAATGACGTTACGGTTGTTGCAGCAACCAAGACCGTGCCTGCCGACGTTATGAATCAGATAAAGTCCGAACTTGGTATCAAGTACGTGGGGGAAAACCGCGTGCAAGAACTTTTATCTAAGTACGAAGACGCTAATCTTTGTAAAACGTGGCATTTTATCGGTCAATTACAAACGAATAAAGTTAAATACATTATAGACAAGGTTGACTTAATTCACTCCGTTGACAGATTGTCTTTGGCGCAAGAGATTGAAAAACAAGCGACCAAAATCGGCAAAACTCAAAAAATTCTTCTCGAAGTCAATATGGCGGGAGAAGAAGCGAAAGGCGGAGAGAGTTCGGAGAACGCAATTTCTTTGATTGAAGAGATTTCTCGTCTTCCCCACGTTAGGGTGGAAGGGCTTATGAGCGTACTACCGAACCTTGAAGATAAGTCCGCGCTTTTAGGGTATTATAAAAAACTTTATTCCCTTTTTGAAGAAGTGAAACGCGCCCATATCCCCGAAACCGATATAAAAACTCTGTCTGCAGGTATGTCGGGGGATTGGGAAATGGCGATAGACAATGGCGCAAATATGATAAGGCTCGGTAGCATTTTGTTTGGCAAACGAGTATATTAAGGAGAAGATATGGGTAAATTTACCAATTGGATGATGGGAATGGATAACGGCGACGACGATTACGGCAAGGATAAGCGTAACCGTAACGGCGGAGATAATAATTTCGACCGTTACGTTGAAAACAATCGTCGTGACGAGTCACCGTATAGGGACGAAAGGCCTTCGTATAATCGCGAAGAGTATTCCCCGTACCGTGAAGAAACTCCTGCTTACCGTGAGGAGAGAATTCCTTACGTTGAGCCGAGGGTAGAGTATTCCCGTCAACCGGAAAACACCACTAAAAACACGTCCACCATACCTTTGATGGAAGGAGATAACGGGGGAAGAGTGCAAAACGTAGTGTTGTATTCTCCGAGAAGTTTCCAAGACGTACAAACCCTTATAGACTTTTTGAAAGCAAGAGAGCCGTCTGTCGTTGATTTAGCAGGCGTAAAAGATTCTTCCGCGCAAAGAATACTTGACTTTTTGTCGGGCGCAATTTACGCTTTAAACGGCAGTATTCATAGAATAAGCGGTACTATATTCCTTTTAACGCCGAGTGGGGTAACTATAACAGTTCCCAACGACGTTAAACGTAAATTAGAGGGTAAATAATGATTTTAATCGTTGAACTTTGCGTTGTTATAGGCGTACTTATACTTGATTTATTAACCAAAGGAATTGCCGAAGCAAGTTTGCCGTTAGGTGGTAGCGTGCCCGTAATTGAAGGTGTTTTTCACTTTACCTTTACGAGAAACGACGGCGCTGCTTGGAGCATATTAAGCGGTCAAAGATGGTTTTTTGTCGTGACGGGCTTGCTCGCTTGTATAGTTATCGTTTGGTTTTTACTCAAAAGCAAACAAAACAGCAAGGTTTTGAGAATAGGTTTGTCCCTTATGCTTGCAGGCACTATGGGAAATTTATACGACAGAATGGTTTGGGGTTCTGTTAGGGATATGTTAGATTTCCGTTTGATAAACTTTCCTATATTTAACGTAGCGGATAGCGCGTTGTGTATAGGCGTTATATTAGTTATCGTATATGTTTTGTTTATATACAAAGAAACGGAAAAGAAAGATAAAACGCAAACTGATTTAGTTGCAGACGATAATGCGGAGAATAATCCGAATGAGTGAAAAAGAAGTTTTAGTAGTAGAAGAGTGTGACAAAGGCAAACGGCTTGACTTATATTTAAGTGAAGCCGTTGATTTTACGCGCTCTCACGTTGCTAAACTAATAGAAGATAACAAAGTCACGATAGACGGAAAAATTCCTAAAAAAAGCGGGGAAAAGTTGAGTGTAGGCAACGTTATCGAGATTACCTTAACCCCGCCTAAAGAAATTTCCCTTGAACCTGAAAATATTCCCATTAATATAGTTTACGAAGACGACGATATAGTGGTTATAAATAAGCAACGCGGATTAGTCGTGCACCCTGCAGGGGGAAGTGAGAGCGGAACTTTGGTGAACGCTTTGCTTTATCACGTAAAAGATTTAAGCGGAATAAACGGCGAAATTAGACCGGGTATAGTGCACAGACTTGACAAAGACACGTCGGGACTTTTGGTCGTAGCAAAAAACGACGACGCGCACCTATCTTTAAGCCGTCAGTTAGCAGAACGCACTTGTCACAGAACGTACGTAGCCTTGCTCTCTGGCAACGTTAAAGCCGACCAAGGACAAATACACGCGCCCATTGGTCGAAGTAGAAGTGATAGAAAGAAAATGGCTGTAGTAGAGAGCGGACGGGACGCGCTCACGGACTATAAGGTCTTAAAAAGATATGGAAATTACACTTTAGTGCAGTTTTTCTTACACACGGGAAGAACGCATCAAATAAGAGTACACGCAAAACACATAGGATATCCCGTGGTCGGGGATAAAACTTATAATACGCAAAAAGACGTTTTGGGCGCAAACGGACAACTTTTACACGCCGTTAAACTTGAGTTTACTCACCCAAAAACAAAGGAATTTGTTTCTTTTAAAACGGAATTACCCGATTATTTCCTTTCAATTTTGCAAAAACTCGGAGATATTCCCGAGATAGAATAAAACAGTTTGTACAACAAACTGTTTTTTTGATGTTTACATAGTAAGTTAGTTGTGTTATAATATAATGTGGAGTTATGTGAGAATTTACAAAAATTTCACGAAAAGGAAAAATGAAAAAATTCGTATTACATTCTGAATACAAACCTTGCGGAGATCAACCGCAAGCAATAGAGTCTTTATCTCGTGGCATAGAAGACGGTTTTAGGACCCAAGTTTTGTTAGGCGTTACGGGTTCGGGAAAGACTTTTACTATGGCAAACGTTATAGAAAAAGTTCAACGCCCTGCCTTGGTTATTGCTCATAACAAGACTTTGGCTGCCCAGTTATGTAACGAGTTTAGAGAGTTTTTCCCGGAAAACAGGGTGGAATTTTTCGTATCTTACTACGACTATTACCAGCCCGAAGCATATATTCCGAGAACGGACACTTATATAGAAAAAGAACTTAATATCAACGACGAGATAGATAAACTCCGTCACTCTGCAACGAGCGCGCTTTGTGAACGCCGTGACGTTATAGTCGTAGCATCCGTGTCTTGTATTTATGGATTAGGCGCTCCGACTGATTACTATAAAATGTCCATATCTTTGCGACCGGGCACAGAGATGAGTCGAGAGAGTTTGATAGAAAGATTGGTCGAGATTCAGTATAAAAGAAGCGATATAGATTTTATTCGCGGAACGTTTAGGGTTAGGGGAGATATAGTTGAGATTTTCCCTGCATCAAGTTCGGAAACGACTATCAAAGTAGAGTTTTTCGGGGACGAAATTGATAGAATTACGGAAAACGATTTCGTTACCCAAAAAGTTCGCGCCGAATTATCCCACGTTGCTATTTTCCCTGCAACTCACTACGTTGTGGATTCGGAGAACAAGGAAAAAGCCTTAAATCAAATACGCGCCGATATGATAGATAGGGTGAAAGAATTTGAAACGACGGGCAAACTAATAGAAGCGCAACGCATCAAAGAGCGCGTAAACTACGACGTTGAAATGATAAAAGAAGTGGGATATTGCTCGGGTATTGAGAATTATTCGAGATATTTTGACGGACGAGAGCCCGGACAACCCCCTTACACCTTGTTTGACTTCTTCCCCGAAGACTTTATAGTTTTCGTGGACGAATCACATATTACTCTTCCCCAAGTTCGCGGAATGTACAACGGTGACAGAGCAAGAAAGGATAATTTGGTAGGTTACGGATTTAGACTTCCTGCCGCCTACGATAATAGACCGCTTAACTTTGACGAGTTTAACCAAAGATTTTCTCAAATGATATGTTTGTCCGCAACCCCTGCGGATTATGAGTTGAGTTTGTCCGATAACACGACGGAACAACTTATAAGACCGACGGGACTGCTTGATCCTATCATTGAAGTTAAACCGATAAAAGGTCAAATAGACGAAGTTTTAAAACTGACCGACGAAGTGACCAAAAGGGGTGCGCGTACCCTTATCACCACCCTTACCAAGAAAATGGCGGAGAGTTTGACTGATTATCTTCGTGAAAAAGGTAAAAAAGTCAAATATATGCACTCTGACATTTACACTTTAGAAAGAGTGGAGATAATCAACGGACTTCGCGAAGGGGAGTTTGATATACTCGTGGGCATAAATTTGCTTCGAGAAGGTTTGGATTTGCCCGAAGTTGAACTTATCATTATACTTGACGCGGACAAAGAAGGCTTTTTGAGAAGTGACACGTCGTTGATTCAAACGATAGGTCGCGCGGCAAGAAATGAAAACGGCAGAGTCGTTATGTTTGCAGACACTATAACGGGTAGTATGCAAAGAGCAATAGACGAAACGAAAAGAAGAAGGGAAATTCAAGACGCTTATAATAAAGCAAACGGAATAATTCCTAAAACTATAAAGAAAAAGATACAAAATACCTTAGAAATTTCGCATAAACCTACGGAAGAAAAGGCAAGTTATAAAGATATCGTTGCGGAAATTGAAAAACTCAAAGCCCTTATGAAGATAGCGTCAAATTCACTTGACTTTGAAAGGGCAATAGTGATTAGAGAAGAAATTTCCGAACTTAAAAAGAAACTGGACGACTAAAATGGAAGAAAAGAAGATAATTATAAAAGGCGCAAAGCAAAATAACCTTAAAAACATTGACGTTGAGATACCGAGAGATAAACTCGTAGTATTCACGGGACTCAGTGGCTCGGGCAAGTCGTCGCTTGCCTTTGACACCATATTCGCCGAAGGTCAAAGAAGATACGTGGAGAGTTTGTCATCCTACGCCCGTCAGTTTTTAGGACAAATGGAAAAGCCCGACGTTGAGTACGTAGAGGGGCTTTCTCCTGCCATTTCCATAGACCAAAAGACCACTTCAAGAAACCCGCGAAGTACGGTTGGTACGGTTACGGAGATTTACGACTATTTTCGTTTGCTTTTTGCGCGCATTGGCGTACCGCATTGTCCTAATTGCGGAAAGGAGATTTCTCGTCAGTCCGTTGACCAAATCGTGGATAAAATCGTAAGTTACGGCGTAGGCGCGAAAGTTGTTATTCTCGCTCCCGTTATAAGGGGTAGAAAGGGCGAATACACCAAACTAATTGATAGTTTTAGAAAAAGCGGATACGCGAGAGTTAAAATAGACGGTATTCAATACAACTTGGACGAAGATATAGTTTTGGAGAAAAATCTTCGCCACACCATATCCGTAGTCGTTGACAGAATAGTGGTAAAAGACGGTATTCAAACGAGATTAACGGACAGCATAGAGTCCGCGCTTCGTTTGGCGGACGGGTTAGTTCTTGCAGATATTGACGGGCGCGAAGAACTTTTTTCCACCCTTTACGCGTGTCCTGACTGTAACGTAAATATCGAAGAGTTAGCGCCAAGACTTTTTAGTTTTAATAGTCCGTTTGGCGCTTGTCCCGAGTGTAACGGTTTAGGATATAAGAGCGAACTTGACGTCAATCTTTTAGTAAAAGACTGGGGTAAGTCTATTGCCGAAGGCGCTTTCAACGTTAGCGGTTGGAATATGGAATCGGCTCAAATTGCTATGGGTATTTTCCACGCTTTAGCCGAAAAATATAATTTTAGTTTATACACCCCCGCAAAAGATTTGCCTGACGATATAGTAAATATGCTTTTGTACGGCACGGACGAAAAGATTGAGATGCAATTTAGCACGAAATTTAAGACTCAAACTTATCACATGACCTTTGAAGGCGTAAAAAATAACCTTGAAAGACGATATAGAGAAACGCAGTCCGATTACGTTAAAGGCGAACTTGAAAAACTTATGACGCAAAAGCCTTGTGACGTTTGCGGTGGAAAAAGACTTAAAAAAGAAGCGTTAGCCGTGACTATCGGTGGCAAAAATATTGCAGAACTGACCGAAATGTCCGTTACTGATTTGTACGAATTTTGTAACGCTTTACAATTAAATAATAGGGACAAAATAATTGCTGAACCTATTATGAAAGAAATTAACGCAAGACTTAATTTCCTTAAAAACGTAGGTTTGGGGTATCTAACTTTATCGCGCTCCGCTTCAACTTTGTCGGGTGGAGAATCGCAACGCATACGTCTTGCAACCCAAATAGGTAGCGGTTTGACCGGCGTACTTTACATTTTGGACGAGCCGAGCATAGGACTTCACCAAAGAGATAACGGCAAACTTTTAAATACTCTTAAAAAACTTCGTGACCTTGGCAACACTTTGATAGTAGTCGAGCACGACGAAGATACTATGCGCGAAGCCGACCATATAGTGGATATAGGACCGGGAGCGGGCGTGCACGGTGGCGAACTCGTAGCGCAAGGCACGGTACAAGATATTATTGCTTGCAAGACGAGTATCACGGGACAATATTTGAGTGGGGAAAAGAAAATTGCTATCCCCGACACTCGCAAAGCCCCAGACGGCAGATATTTGAGTATAAAAGGCGCAAAACAAAATAACCTTAAAAATATAAACGTAGATATTCCCGTAGGACTGTTGACTGCAGTCACGGGCGTATCGGGTAGCGGAAAGAGTAGTTTGGTAAACGGAATAATCTATCCCGAACTTGCAGGAAAACTTAATGGGGCAAGAAAACTCGTGACGGGCAAATGCGACGAGATTTTGGGCGTTGAGCATTTCGACAAAGTTATTGCAATAGACCAAAGCCCGATAGGTAGAACGCCACGCTCAAACCCTGCAACTTATACGGGTGTGTTTGGCGCAATCAGAGACCTTTTTGCATCCACTCCCGACGCTAAAGCAAGGGGATATGGACCGGGAAGATTTAGTTTCAACGTTAGCGGTGGCAGGTGCGAAAACTGTAAAGGTGACGGCATTATAAAAATTGAGATGCACTTTTTACCCGACGTTTACGTTCCTTGCGACGTTTGTAAAGGCAAAAGATACAATAGAGAAACTTTGGAAGTTAAGTACAAAGGCAAGAGCATATTCGACGTACTTGATATGACGGTGGAAGAAGCGTGCTCGTTTTTTGCTAATATTCCGTCTATTTACAATAAAATCAAGACTTTAAACGACGTGGGACTCGGTTATATTAAACTCGGTCAGCCTGCAACTACTTTGTCGGGTGGCGAAGCGCAAAGAGTAAAACTTGCAACCGAGTTATCCAAACGCAGTACGGGAAGAACGGCTTACATTTTGGACGAGCCGACCACGGGATTGCACGTAGCCGACGTTGACAAGTTAGTAACTATTCTAAAACGACTTGTTGCAAGCGGAAATACCGTTATAGTTATAGAACACAACCTTGACGTTATCAAAGTTGCGGACTTTATAGTTGACTTAGGTCCTGAAGGCGGAGATATGGGCGGAACGCTCGTGGCTACGGGCACGCCTGAAGAGGTTGCTAAAAACCCACGCAGTTTCACGGGCGAATATTTGAAAAAAGTGTTTAATTCGGTTGACAAAAAAATCTAAATGACTTATACTGTAAAGGCAATCACCTTTACAGGAGCAAAATATGCTCGAAAAAACTTTGAAACTTGGCAAACTTTTGGACTTATACGGCGGTATGCTGACTGATAAGCAAAGAGAAGCCATGGATATGTATTATAATTGTGATATGTCGCTTGCCGAAGTGGGCGAAGAGTTGTCCGTTTCCCGTCAAGGGGTAAGAGATACTTTAATTCGCGCGACCAATACTCTTTTGGAGTTAGAAGAGAAAATCGGCTATTTTAAGACGTTGACTACTTTAAAGCGCGAAATTGAAAAGGTGTCCGAGGAGTTTGACGGCAAAGACAAACAAAAACTTAAGGAAATTGCAAATAGTATAGAGGTATAATTATGGCGTTATTTTCAGGGCTTTCTGAAAAACTTAATCACGTTTTTTCCAAGATGAAGAATCGTACTGCATTGACCGAACTGGAAATTAAGCAGGCAATGAGAGAAGTACGTATTGCTTTGCTTGAAGCCGACGTTAACTATGCCGTAGCCAAGGACTTTATCAACAAAGTAAGCGAGAAAGCGCTTGGCGAAAATATTATTAAAAATCTTAATTCCACCCAACAAGTTATAAAGATTGTACACGACGAACTTATAGAACTTATGGGCAGTACGCACAGTAAGTTGCAAGTGAGTTCTTCCCCTATAACCGTTTATATGATGTGTGGATTGCAGGGCGCAGGTAAGACCACTATGTGTGGTAAACTTGCTTTAATGCTCAAAAAACAAGGCAAGAAACCTTTGCTCGTTGCTTGCGACGTGTATAGACCGGCAGCGGTTAAGCAGTTACAAGTCGTTGGTAAAAGCGTGGACGTTCCCGTGTATGAGGAAGGACAGGGCAAGCCCTTAAAGATAGCAAAGAACGCTATAAAAGAAGCGGAAAAGCGTGGCGCGGACACCGTTATTATCGATACGGCAGGAAGACTTCACATAAACGAAGAGTTGATGGGCGAGTTAAAAGAGTTGAAAGCAAATTTAACTCCTACCGAGATACTTTTGGTAGTTGACTCTATGACCGGTCAAGACGCTGTAACCGTTGCGGACACCTTTAATAAAGAACTTGACATCACGGGCGTAATTCTCACAAAACTTGACAGTGATACTCGTGGTGGCGCAGCGTTATCAATTCGCGCCGTTTGCGGTAAACCCGTTAAACTCATAGGTACGGGCGAGAAAATGGGCGACCTTGAACCTTTCTATCCCGATAGAATGGCATCAAGAATACTCGGTATGGGTGACGTTTTGACCTTGATTGAAAGGGCTCAAAGCGCAATCAGTGAAGAAGAAGCCAAAGAAATGGAGAAAAAGTTTAAGGAAAATTCCTTTACTTTGGAAGATTATCTTACCCAGTTCGAGTCTATGAAGAAAATGGGAAATCTCGCAGATATTATGGGTATGATTCCGGGATTTAAAAAGATGAAGATATCCGAAGACGATATTGACGAAAATAGAATAGTTAAAATGAAGTCTATTATTTTATCAATGACCGTCAAGGAAAGACGAAACCCCGATATCATAAACGGTAGCAGACGTAAGAGAATTGCCGCAGGAAGTGGCACGACTATCCAAGACGTTAACCAGTTGTTAAAACAGTTTGATATGACTCGAAACATGATGAAACAGTTGCGCAACGGCAAGCGTGGTAGATTACCTTTCGGTTTTTAAAATTAGGTTTAAAACCTTAACTAATGAAAATAAATTATTTTTTGGAGGATAAAAAAATGGCAGTTAAAATCAGATTGACCAGAATGGGAGCAAAGAAAGCACCTTTCTATCGTATCGTAGTTATGGATTCACGTAAGGCAAGAGACGGAGAATATATTGACCAAATCGGTTACTACAACCCCGTTAAAGAACCTGCAGAGATTAAACTCGACGTAGAAAAAGCAAAGAAATGGATTGGAAACGGCGCACAACCTACCGATACCGTTCGCGACATTTTGAAAAACAACGGAGTTCTCTAAGATGAAAGAGCTCGTAGAGTACTTAGTTAACAATTTAGTTGACAACGCCGATGGTATAGAAGTTTCTGAGAACGAACGCGGTAATTACGTTGACGTTATTATCACCGTTCCGCAAGGAGAAATGGGCAAAATTATCGGCAAGCAAGGACGTATTGCTAAAGCAATTCGTAGTGTGGTTAAAGCCGCATCTTCAAAACTTGGCAAGAAGTACAACGTAGAAATTTGCGAAAAGAAATGACGATTAACGTAGGGAAGATATTGCGCCCGCAAGGAATAAGAGGCGAGTTGAAGATACTTCCTTTAACGGACGACGTTTCAAGATTCCGCGCGCTTAAATATTTGATCGTTAAAGGACAGGCTTTGCCTGTCCTATCTTTGCGTATAACGGGTGAGTACGTTTATTGCGTTTTAAAAGGTGTAAATGATAGAAATACGGCGGAAACTTTGCGTGACGAGTTCGTGTCCGTTGAAAGGCGCGACGCCGTTAAACTTGAAGAAGGCCGTCATTTTATAGTGGACCTAATAGGGTGCAAAATTTTTGCAGACGGCGAACTTATAGGCGAACTCGACGACGTGTTGCAAAACACGAAAACGGACGTGTACGTTGTAAAAACTAAAAAGGGTACGGCTATGTTTCCCGTAGTTGACGACCTTATAGAAAACACGGACACGGAAAACAAGACTATTAAAGTCAATAAAAAACGTCTTTTAGAGATTATCGTTTATGAAGATTGAAATTTTAACCCTTTTTCCCGAGATGTTTTCCCCGCTATTTAGCGGAATTTTGGGAGATGCGGTAGAAAAAGGGCTCGTTGAGATAAACATTACCAATATTCGTGATTATTCTTTGGACAAGCATAAACACGTGGACGATTATCCTTTTGGCGGTGGAGCAGGCATGGTTATGGCGGTAGAGCCTATTGCAAGAGCCATAGAAGCCGTTGATCCAAACCACGAGTGTTTGCGTATCTATATGTCCCCGCGTGGCAAGACTTTCGTGCAAAGTGATGCGGAAAAGTTGTCTAAATGCGACCGTTTACTCTTTTTGTGCGGAAGTTACGAAGGGGTAG
>JAZSRG010000051.1:0-16151 GCA_045538365.1 Clostridia bacterium | reverse complement strand
CGTTGGAGGTCGACAAGGTAAAACGCAGCGAACACGGCGTTATCACCGATCCGTTCTTCTTAGCGCCTGAAAACATGGTTACCGAAGCGCTTGAACTCATGAGAAGATACAAAATCAGCGGTGTACCTATTGCAAAAGAAGGTAAACTCGTTGGTATCTTGACTAACCGTGATTTGAGATTCGAAACCAATTTCGACCAACCTATCGCAAACGTTATGACTAAAGAAAATCTCGTAACCGCGCCCGTTGGAACGACACTTTTCGAGGCTCAACAAATACTCGGTAAGCATAGAATTGAAAAACTTCCTATCGTTGACGAGAATTTTATGCTCAAAGGTCTTATCACCATTAAAGACATTGAGAAAAATATTCAATATCCTAATTCCGCAAAAGATAAAAACGGCAGACTTTTAGTAGGCGCGTCTATCGGTACGGGTAAAGGATATATGGATAGACTTAACGCGTTGGTTGACGCAAAAGTCGATATCGTAGTAGTTGATACGGCTCACGGACACAACGTTCAAGTAATTGAAATCGTTAAAGAAATCCGTAAAAAATACCCCGATCTTCCCCTTGTTGCAGGTAACGTTGCAACGGCTAGCGCAACGCACGACTTAATAGAAGCAGGCGCAGACGTCGTAAAGGTTGGTATTGGTCCCGGTTCTATTTGTACGACCAGAATTATTGCCGGTATCGGCGTTCCCCAAGTAACCGCTATTATGGATTGCGCGGAAGAAGCGGATAAATACGGCAAGAGAATTATCGCGGACGGCGGTATTAAGTACAGCGGAGATATCGTTAAGGCTTTGGGAGCAGGCGCAAGCGCAGTTATGCTTGGTAGTATGCTCGCCGGCACTAAAGAAAGTCCGGGAGAAACGGAAATTTATCAAGGTAGAAGATTTAAAACATATCGTGGTATGGGCTCACTTGCAGCAATGGCAGCAGGAAGCAGAGATAGATATTTCCAAGATAACGCAGTTAAACTCGTACCCGAAGGCGTTGAAGGTCGTGTTCCTTACCGTGGAGAACTCTCTGATATTATTTTCCAACTTGCAGGCGGAATTCGCTCAGGTATGGGATATTGCGGTATGAAAACCGTAGAGGATTTGAGAACGAAAGCGCAATTCGTTAAAATTTCTAACGCAGCGCTTATCGAGAGCCATCCTCACGATATATCTATTACTAAAGAATCACCGAACTATTCTACGAGAGGATAAATTCAAGCCGTTTCGGTTACCGGAACGGCTTTAATAAATAATTATGGAAATAGGATTAAGTACGGCATCGTTTTTCGGCAAAGCGCTCACGGAAGATTGTTTTGAGTTAATAAAACGTGCAGGCGTAAACGTTTGCGAAGTTTTCTTAACGACTTTTTCAGAATACGAACCGCAGTTTGGAGATTTGCTCAAAGAAAGAGTGGGTGACTTGAGAGTTCACTCCGTCCACACTTTGACCAATCAATTTGAGCCCCAACTATCCAACCGCGCGGAGAGAACGAGAAACGACGCGTTTAAATTGTTAAATCAAGTTTGTTCCACTATGCAAAAACTCGGAGCAAAATACTACACCTATCACGGCGCGTCTATTATCAAAAAGGCGCAATTAAACGTTAATTACGACTACGAGGGCATGCGTGTCCGTGATATTTGTAACGTTGTTAAATCTTTTGGCGGGGAACTCACTTACGAGAACGTGCATTGGGCAATGTATAGAAACCCGCAGTTTATCCGCGAACTTAGAAAAGTCGTTCCCGAACTAAAAACTTGTTTGGATATAAAACAAGCAATGCAGTCGGGTATTGACTATAAAGAGTTTTTATCCGCAGACGGGGATAGTCTTAGAACGGTTCACGTTTGCGACTACGTTGGGGATAAACTTTGTCCACCGGGAAAGGGAAGTTTTGATTTCCGCAAGTTCTTTGAAAGATTAAATGACGCAGGTTACGACGGACCTATTATGGTGGAATTATATTCACGCGATTACGATACTTTTGAAGACGTAAACGAAAGCGTGTATTATTTAAAAAATATTTTGGAAAAAATTAGATAATGGAGGATATAGAAAATGTCAAGATATACGAATAAAGATTGGCGTAATTCAATGCGCATCAGATTTGATTACAACAATATGATGCAAGAATATATTGGGGACGAAGGTATATCAATAGACGAACTCAAAGCGCATGCGTCTTTGGCTCGTAACGCGCACTCTACTTTTAAAGCAGGTAGAGGAGAAGGTATGATGGGTTGGACCGAACTTCCTTATAACCAAGGAGAAGTGGTTACGGCAATTCGCGCAACAGCAACAGAGATTCGTAAAAAATTCAAATATTTCGTAGTTTTAGGTATTGGTGGCTCGGCTTTAGGACCTATAGCCGTTTTCCAAGCATTAAATCACCTTCACTACAACGACCTTCCTCAAAAAGTTAGAAAAGGACCGAAGTTTTACGTTGAAGATAACGTAGATCCCGAGAGAATGCAAGCATTACTCGACGTTATTGAGCCCGAAAAAACTATGTTTAACGTAGTTACCAAGAGCGGTTCAACGAGCGAAACTATGAGCCAATATCTTATCATAATGGATATGCTCAAAAAGTTGTACGGAGATGATGCAAGCGAACACATGATTGCTACCACTTCAAAAGAAAAAGGCAATCTTATCAAAATAGCAAAACAAGAAAATTTGAAAACTTTCTATATTCCGGACGGAGTAGGCGGAAGATTTTCCGAACTTTGCCCCGTAGGACTTTTAGCAGCCGCAGTTTTGGGCGTGGATATTAAAGAATTATTGAGAGGCGCTGCGTACGCAGATAGTATTTGTTCGGGCGCAGATATGTTCAAAAACCCTGCCTTGATGTCTGCAACTTTGCAATATATTGCAATGGGCAAAGGCAAAAACATTTCCGTAATGATGCCTTATACCGATAGTTTAAAATACATTGCCGACTGGTACTGCCAACTTTGGGCAGAGTCCCTTGGTAAAGCCGAAAAACTCGACGGAAGTCCTGCTTTCGTAGGTCAAACCCCCGTTAAATCTTTGGGTGTAACCGACCAACACAGCCAAGTGCAGTTATATACCGAAGGACCGTTTGACAAAGTTACCACCTTTATCGGTGTTGACAACTACAGAGCCGAAGTTAAAATTCCCGAAGGATACAAAGATATCCCTGCCGTAAGTTTCCTTGGCGGACACACCTTAAACGAACTTATAACTGCGGAAAGAAAGGCAACGGAATACGCTTTGCAAAAGGCAAAGAGAATGAGCAGAACCATTATGCTCCCCGAAGTAAACGCCTTTACTTTAGGACAACTTCTTATGTTCTTTATGATTGAAACGGCTTACGCAGGTGCAATGCTTGGAATAGATACCTTCAATCAACCGGGTGTTGAAGAAGGAAAGAACGCAACTTACGCATTACTCGGTCGTCCGGGATATGACGATAAACGCAAAGAACTCGCAAGCATACCTGAAAAATCAGACAATTACATTATCTAACAAAATAGCGCGGTTAATTACCGCGCTTTAAAATTATGGCACTCGAATTTAAACAGATTACGAAAGAAAGTTATAACGAAATAGCGGAAATACTCATTTCATCAGCGTACGGAAGATGTGAATACACTTTCGGTACGCTTTTGATGTATTCTAATATTTTAAAACTTGGATACTGCATAGATAAAGGAAGATTATTTATACAAGGAAAGGGCAGTAAAAATAATTTTTATTTTTCCCCCGTTGCAAAAGAAGATAGTGAATTTTTGAGTGCGATTGAAGAAATAATAAATTATGAACGCGCGCGTGGGGGAAAAGCCGTTATAAACGCAATTCCTACGGAAAAATCTAAATTAGTTACTTTCGCGACTGAAAGACGTTTGGGTTATGCCGATTACGTTTACGATATACGCGCTTTTTCGGAGTTGAAAGGCAAAAAATATCACGGAAAACGCAATCATATAGCGCGTTTTGATAAAGAAACGAGCGAATATAAGTTTGAGAAAATTACGCCTGAAAACTTGGATTTAGTGCTTGATTTTTTCCAAAAATTTAAGCAAAAAGAAAGCAAAGGCAGCGAGATGTTTAGTGTGGAACTTGAAGCCACGAAAACCTTGCTAAACAACTATTTTTGCGCCCCGTTTGAAGGATATTTTTTGTCGGTAAACGGTCAAGTTATAGGCTTCACCGTGGCGGAAAAACAAGGGGAATTTTTAGTAGTTCACGTAGAAAAATGTGATAAAGATTTTCACGGCGTTTATGAGAAAATTGCCAACCTTATGACCAAAAAAATGATAGAAACCTATCCCGATTTAAAGTATTTGAACCGCGAAGACGACGCAGGGGACGAAGGCTTAAAAAAGGCAAAATTATCCTATAAACCGCTCTATATGGCGGAGAAAGAAAAACTTATTTTTGATTGATTTCACGACTACGTTTTACGTGTTCGTCGTGGCGAGCGAGATATTCGGCGTACGCTTTCGTGTTAGCGTTGTTGCGTAAAGTCGTATCAGGAGTTTTTTGTGGCTCGCTTTTCGGAGTTTGCTGAATGGAAAACAAATTTGGTAAAAGTTTTAAAAGTTCAAAAAAATTCGTGTTTTGTGTGTTTTTTTGACTTGAAATCGGCTCGGTTTTAGGAAAAGCGCTAAATTTATTAAAATTCATAAAAAAATCCCTCATAAATTGCTTAAAATATTTGCTTAATTTGTTTTAATAATATATAATTATGTAGAATATGGGGAAATATTCTCATCTTTTATTTTTAGACATTCAAGGAGAACTCTATGAACAAAAAGATTCTTTTAGTATTAGTGGCTTTACTTGCAATCGTTTTTGTGTTTGCAGGTTGTGAAAACTACAATCAAGAGCCAATTCCTACCGAAGATTATTCTCAATATCTCGTAACGGGAAACGGCGGTATGGCTGTACAACAAGGTAACTATCTCTATTTCATCAACGGTTCTGCAGGATTGACTGCAAAGAACACTTTTGGCGAAGCAGAAAAGGGCGCTATCATGCGTTATAAAACCGACGCTAACGGCGCGCTCGTAGGAGATGCGGTTACTATCGTTCCCAAAGTTGCTTACGACCAATCCATGAGCGGTGGTATCTATATTTTCGGTGAATGGATATACTACGTTTCTCCTTCCACTGAAACCAATAGCGAAGGTATAGTTCAATCTTCTTACGTTGACTTCTTCCGTACCAAAACTAACGGAACGGCTACCGAAAAGTTGATTACTTTGACTAGCAATACCAACGAATACGCTTTCTCAAAAGACGCTTTGATTTATTACTACAACGGTACTCTTTATTCCGTTAAGTACGAAACCAAAAACACCGAAGTTATTGCTGAAAACGTAACGTCATACGTTATTCCTAAAAACGGAAACTATGATGCAAAGAGCACAAAAGCAGACGTTAACGGTTATGTATATTACACCAAAGCATCAGAAGATATAAGTGACTTCAATAACGAATTGTGGGTAGCAAAATCCGACAATTCATACAACGAAAAGGTTGTAGGCAAATATTCTTATTTCTCTGAAGCAGAACAAAAACAATTTGAAAACAATCAAGGCGAACCTGATTACACCAAAATTTTCAGAATTTCACCTATTAAGTTTGAAAACGGCGTTCTTTACTACACGAAGAATATTTCCGAAAACGCAAGTTCAGTTAACGTAGGTATTTATTCTTACGATATGAATAACTACTTCGCTGACAAAAAGTTCGTGGCAAGCAAAGAAACTAAATGGACCGAACTTTCAACTTATACCGGTATTTACACGACGGAAAACGCAAATCAAATTATCGTTACCGATTCAAGCAAAACTTGGCTTTTAGAGAAAGGAAAAATCGCAGTTGAACTTTTCCCCGAACTCAAAACCATTTTGGCTGTAAAGGGCGGATATATGTATTACTATTCATCTTCATCTAAAGACATCTATAAGATGAACTTGACGACGGTAGAAGAGGATAGAATTAACGCTATCAAAGTTACTGAAACCACCCCCGACGTTGCTTGGTTGCCTGTTGAAATGGTAGGAGATTACATCTACTATGTAAACGCAGAGTACAGTTACGTTTATAGAATCAACACCAAACTCGAAAAGGGTGCTGACGGATACAACGTAATGCTCGGTAAATACAGCGCAGAAGACCAAAAACTCGTTGATGCCGCTAACGACGAAGAATAATTTAAAATAGATAAAGCCCTCCAAACGGAGGGCTTTTTTTATTGTCGAAAAACGGCGAAAATCTTCCTATGTTTAAAATCGACAAAAAATTTTTTAATTTGTTCAAAAAAAGTGTTGACAATGGGAAAAATTAGTGTATAATATAATCAAAGGTCAAAGAAAGTCAAACTTTTTAAAACGGAGGTAAAATGTCTAATATAAGTGATATAATTGAACAGTTTATACTGTCAAATATAGGGGACGACAGTTCTATGGACTTGTCGAGAAATGAACTCGCCACTTATTTTGCGGTTGCGCCTAGCCAAATCAACTACGTTTTATCTACGCGTTTTACGGTAGAAAAAGGTTATTTAGTTGAAGGAAAGCGCGGTGGCGGTGGCTATATTCGTTTAATTCGACTGGGTAGCACGGGGGACTTAGTTAAGACCGTTTACGACTCAATCGGTGACGAGATTACCGAAAGGCAGGCAATACACGCCTTACTCAGACTTTTTGAAGACGGTCGTATAACGGAAAGAGAGTACGTTATGTTATCCACAGTTTTAAGTAACAAGGGTATAATTTCTCCACTTGGGAACAAAGACGAAACAAGAGCAAAGGTAATGAAATTAGTATTAGAAAGGCTTATGCAATATAAGGAGATGTAAAAATGATTTGTGATAAATGTAAAAAAAGACAGGCAACTGTTCACAGAAAAATAATGATAAACGGAATTTATGCTGAACGTCATCTTTGTAGCGAGTGCGCAAGGGACTACGATAGCGAACTTGATTTGTTAACGCCCGCAAGTATTTTGTCGTCAATGTTTACAACGGTTGAAGGACCTACGGCTAAAAGATGTAAAACTTGTGGAACGACGGCAACAGAGTTTAAGAGAACGGGCAGAGTTGGTTGCGCCGATTGTTATAACGCGTTATCCGACAGCGTTCTTCCTATGATAAAGAGAGTGCAAGGTAGCGTTAGCCACGTTGGAAGCGCGCCTACGCCAACGGTAAAACCCAAAACCGAGTTGGAAACTTTAAAAATGGAATTAAGTGAAGCGGTAAGGGCGGAAGATTATAAAAAAGCCGCAATTTTGCGTGATAAAATCAAAGAAATAGAAGGAGGACAAAATAATGGATAAATATAAAGACGTCGTTATAAGTTCTCGCATACGTTTGGCAAGAAACGCCGAAGGTATTCCTTTTCCGTCAAAACTCAACGACGAGAGAGCGTATTCTTTGATAATGAAGTCCGCGGAAGAAACTGCAAGGGACGCGTTTAAGTTTAAATTTTATCAAATGGCGCACCTATCCGACGTTGATAGAAAGGCCATATTCGAGCGCCATCTTATAAGTCGTGAACTTGCGGTAAACACAAAAAACGGCGCAGTAATTATATCGGACAATGAAGATACGTCTATTATGATAAACGAAGAAGACCACTATCGTATTCAAACCATAAATAAAGGGTTTGGATTAAGTGATGCGTATAATAGAGCGGTTGAGTACGATAAACTTTTGGCAGGGAAAATTAAACTTGCGTACTCTGAAAAGTTGGGCTATTTAACCAGTTGCCCGACCAACGTTGGTACAGGTCTTCGCGCGTCCGTTATGTTATTTTTGCCCGCGCTCACTTTGAGTGGTAAAATGTCGGGACTAATTAACAGCATACAACAAATGTCTTTGACCGTTAGGGGCGTATATGGAGAGGGAAGCAAAGCCGAAGGATACACTTACCAAATTTCCAACCAAGTATCTTTAGGTCAAAGCGAACAAGAAATAATAGAAAACGTAATTAAAGTCGTTGACGCGGTATGTGATGCCGAGATTAAAGAACGTAAAACTTTGCAGTCAGAAGAAGGCATCAAACTCACGGACAAAATAATGAGAGCGTACGGAACGCTTACTAACGCGTGTTTGTTGACGTCGGCTGAACTTTTAGAGTGCGCATCCTACGTTAAATTAGGTACGTTTTACGGGCTTATAAAACTTGACGGGGATATAAACGGACTGATAATAAGCAGTCAACCTGCAAACCTTATAAAACTTGCAGGAAAGAACCTTAACGCAGGAGAAAGAGACGTTTTCCGCGCGGAAACCGTTAAAAAAGCCTTGAAAATTATGGCAGGAGGTAACAACTAATGGATATTAAATGCACCGCAAGTACGTCAAGAGCGTTTAGTATAGCGGAAGAAGTTGCAAGAATAAAAGGTGGTATGATTTGTCCCGAGCATATTTTATACGGAATATGCAGTATAGAAAATAGTTTTGCTTCCGCAATACTCAAACAGTACGGTATAACCAAAGAAGTCGTAGCCAAAGAGTTTTACGATGGATATGCTCACGACGTTATTTTGTCACCTAAAGTTAAAAATAGTATAGATATGGCGAGAAGACTTGCTATTAGGCTCACGAGAAACGATTATATCAATCTTGAACACCTTTTAATGGGTATGCTTAAATATCCCGAAGGAAAGGTTATAAGAATATTTGATAGAATGGAGATTGATAGAGAAACGCTTTTTGCTTTAATTTATAACGAGTTAATAAAAGGAAATAGCAACGAATACGGCTTTTCGATGTTCCAAAACACGCCGAACAATAACTTCGAGCAATACGATTATGATGACGAAGAAGATGAAGACGAAGAGAACAACGAAAGCGGTAACGATATATCAAAACTTGGTATTGATTTAACCCAAAAAGCAAGAGCGGGTAAACTTGATCCCGTGATTGGGCGTAGCGAAGAAGTTGAGAGAATAGTACAAATACTTTCTCGTAGAACTAAAAACAATCCCGTTTTGATAGGCGAACCCGGTGTCGGCAAATCTGCCGTTGTTGAAGGTTTAGCGCAAGCAATAGTAGAAGGTCGCGTTCCTGAAACCTTGAAAGGGAAAAAGATATTCTCTTTGGATATGTCAAGCATGGTTGCAGGCACGAAATATAGGGGAGAATTTGAAGAGCGCTTGAAAAACACTATCGCGCACTTTAAGTCGTCCGGAAACACTATTTTGTTTATTGACGAAATACACACTATCGTTGGAGCAGGTAGCGCGGAAGGCGCAATGGACGCTGCAAATATTCTAAAACCAATGCTTGCGCGAGGAGAATTGCAAACGATAGGCGCAACGACTTTGGAAGAATACAGAAAGTATATAGAAAAAGACGCGGCGTTAGAAAGAAGATTCCAACCCGTTATAGTTAATCCGCCGTCTGTACACGACACTATAAGCATTTTAAAGGGTATAAGAGATAAATACGAAGCCCACCACAAAGTGCGCATTACGGATTCGGCAATCGAGGCAGCGGCTGTTTTGTCGGATAGATATATAACGGATAGATTCTTGCCCGATAAAGCAATCGACTTGATTGATGAAGCGGCAAGCCGTAAGAGAATAGGTTCTCAAATAACCCCTTCAAACCTTAGAGCAAAGGAAGAAGAAATAGCGCGACTAACTGCGGAAAAGAGTTCGGCAGTTAACGCAATGGACTTTGAAAAAGCCGAAACCCTTAAAAATAAAATAGAAGAATTACAAGCATCTCTTGAAAGCGAGAGTGACGTTTGGGAAAACACTAAAGCAACTACTGAGTTAGCAATTGCTGAAAGTGATATCTCGGAAATCGTAAGTAAGTGGACGGGTGTACCTTTGTCAAAAATCACGGAAGACGAAGGCAAAAGATTGGTTCATTTAGAAGACGAATTGCACGCAAGAGTTATCGGTCAGCACGACGCTATAAGCGCGGTGTCAAACGCAATAAGACGCGCAAGAGCAGGACTTAAAGATCCCAATAGACCTATCGGTTCGTTTATATTCTTAGGACCTACGGGCGTAGGTAAGACCGAACTTTCAAAAGCCTTGGCGGCATCACTCTTTGGGGACGAAAATCTTATGATAAGAGTGGATATGTCCGAATACATGAGCAAAGAAAACGTGTCTAAACTCATAGGAAGCGCGCCGGGTTACGTTGGCTTTGAAGAAGGCGGACAGTTGACTGAAAAGGTAAGAAGAAAACCTTATTCCGTAGTGCTTTTCGACGAAATTGAAAAAGCGCACCCCGATATATTTAATATTTTGTTGCAAATATTAGACGACGGACGATTGACTGACTCTCACGGTAGAGTAGTTAGTTTTAAAAACACCGTTATCATTATGACTTCAAACGTAGGCGCAAGCGATATAAGTAAAACCCATAGACTTGGTTTTGACAGTTCAAGCGCAACGGATAGAGAGCGCGACGAGATGAAGGAAAAACAATACAATGCTTTGCGTTCAACATTTAGGCCGGAGTTTTTGAATAGAATAGACGATATTATAACCTTCCATAAACTTGAAAAATCCGACGTTGAGCGTATAGCGGAACTTATGTTGAAGAGTTTGGCAAAACGTTTGTATGAAAACAACATTAAGTTAAAGATTGACGTATCGGCAAAAGATTATATTGTGGATAAAGGTTATGATGCAGAATACGGCGCAAGACCGCTTCGCCGTGCAATACAAAGGCATATTGAAAACGAACTCTCAGAAGAGATTTTGAAAGGTAACGTAAAGATTGGGGATACAGTATTAGTAACGGTTGAAGATGGAAAATTAGTCTTTAAAACGCAAAGAAATATTGATAACGCGTAGGAAAATTAGTCGCGAGTGTCGAACAATATAGTAGAAGAACTTAAAAGGAGGCTATTATGCGTATTGAGATTATCGGTAGAGATTATAGCGTAGCCGAAAGGTTAAATGGCGTTATCGAGAAGAAACTTTCAAAGTTTGACAAGTGGTTTGACGACGACGCTTATGCTAAAGTAATCTGTCGCAAAGAAAGCGAAGACAGAATGACTATGGAAATCACTATAACGTTTGGCGGACGGGTAGTTCGTTCCGAATACACGAGTGATAACATGTACGATAACGTGGACGTAGTCGTTCCTAAAATCGAAAGACAGATTGAAAAACACCGTGCAAAACTTTCAAGAAAGTTAAGACCTAACGCGTTTGACGTTAGTGATATGCCGGAGGAAATTGCTGCCGATATTAAGTCCCGCACTCCTGTTAGGGAGAAAACCTTTGAACTTATTCCAATGGATATTGACGAAGCAACTCTACAACTTGAATTACTCGAACACGACTTCTTTATTTTCTTAAATGCAGATAACGGCAAAGTAAACGTCGTCTATAAGAGAGCGGATGGAAAAATAGGTCTTATCAATCCTAAATACTAAAAAAGAGCAAAAAACCGACGAAAGTATTCTATTTTCGTCGGTTTTTTACAATAATTTACACGAATAAATCTATATGCTAAACGTAGAATATTGTGGAGGAAAAAATGTTTAGCGTATTAGGTTTCAGTCTTTTAGCAGGAGTCGGTGGCACGGGGCTTGGCGGACTCTTGTCTGTATTTTTAAGTAAGGGAAAAAAGACGATAGGAGTATTGCTTTCTTTAACCGTGGGTTTAATGCTGTCTATCGTTTGTTTTGAATTGATTCCCGAAGCGTATAGCGTTTTGGACGTTTTACCACTTGTGATTGCCGTAATCTTGGGTGGAATTTTTATTTACGTTTCCGAGTTGCTTATTGAAAAAACGAAGTTTAAAAACAAGAAAAAAAGCGGACTTATTGTAGCCCTTGCGATAGCATTACATAATTTCCCCGAAGGTATGATAGTGGGTTCGGGGCTCGTGTCGGGGAGCGGGAAAACTTTGTCGTTACTTATAGCCCTTCACGATATCCCTGAAGGCATGGCGGTGTCTTTGCCTTACGTTAGCCAAGGCGGGAGAAAAATAAAAGGCGTGCTTATTGCTCTTTTGTCCGGACTTCCTACCGTTTTAGGTGCGCTTTTCGGTTATTATTTTTCTACTGTTTCAAGTCTTGCTTGCGCCGTTACGTTGGCTTTTTCGGCGGGCGCTATGATATACGTAGTATTTTCTGAATTAATTCCTGGCTCAATAGACTTGTATCCTGACGAATTTAGTGCTATAATAGTAATATTAGGTATCCTTTTAGGACTTATTATTACAGGAATAGCATAGGTGATATATGAAAACGATATTAACTACAGGGGAAAAGAAATGGATTTCAACCGCGGCTCAAACTATTAAGAGTGGCGGTATAGTTGCGTTTCCAACGGAAACCGTGTACGGTCTTGGTGCGGATGCAAAAAATGCGGACGCCATTAAGTCTGTTTTTGAAGCGAAGGGAAGACCGCAAGATAATCCGCTTATTTGTCACGTTTCGTCTTATGAAGAACTTTTAGAGATTGCTTACGATGATAACGGCATAGCAAAAAAACTTGTAGATGCTTTTTCTCCCGGGCCTCTAACTCTCGTTTTGAGAAAAAAGGATATTATTCCAGATACAGTTACTGCAGGTTTATCTACCGTTGCCGTGCGCATACCTAATCATCCTATTGCTTTGTCCCTTATAAAGGAGAGTGGTTGCCCGATTGCTGCTCCTAGCGCAAACACGTCAGGTAGACCGAGTCCAACGACAGCGGAAGAAGTTTTTGAAGATATGAACGGCAAAATTCCACAAATAATTGACGGTGGCAAGTGTGACGTTGGTATTGAGTCCACGGTTTTAGATATTAGTGGGGAAATTCCCGTTATATTACGCCCAGGTTTAATAACTGCGGAAGATTTGCTTAAGTGTATTGACAACGTGCAACTTTTCCGTGGAAGAGTTATAAGCGCTGCTCCTGCCCCCGGTATGAAATACCGTCATTACGCGCCAAAATGCGATATGGTGTTATCGGAGAGCGCGGACGAAACGTTAAAACTTTATAATGATGCGATAAAAAAAGGATTAAAACCCATTATACTTGCAAAAGGCGAAAACATATCTAAATATACGGACAAAAACTATATCGATATGGGCTTTTCGGAAGAAGAATTAGCGTATAATTTATATACTGCGTTAAGAACGGCGGAAAAACAAGGCGATTTTATAATTTCAGAAACCGTAGATGACAGCGGAGTAGGATATTCCGTTATGAATAGAATGAGAAAGGCGGCAAGTATAAAGTGAGTTATAAAGTATTATTTGTATGCACGGGCAATACTTGTAGGTCGCCGATGGCGGAATATATTATGAAACACCTTTTGAAAGAAAACGGTGTGGAAAACGTTTCCGTTTCATCAGCAGGAATTTATGCAAGCGAAGGAAAACCTATGAGCGAAAACTCTGCAAAAGCCTTAAAAACGCTTGGGATTGAGTACGCTGGCGAGCATAAGTCGAGAAGATTTACGGGGGATATGGCTAAAGAACAAGACTTGATTTTAACCGTAACCGACGACCACAAGGCTTGTATTCCTGTAAGGCTTGACAATATGTTTTCTTTCCGCGAATACGTGGGCGTACAAGACGTTGGCGATCCTTACGGCTCAAACGAAGAAATTTATCTAAATTCTGCAAAACAAATATACGTTGCAGTTCAAAAAATCATAGAAAAACTTAAAAAATCAGAATTGATTTAAGGAGATAATATGGGTTACAAAGAAAATTATCAAAAGTGGTTAAGTCAAAAAGACGAAATGAGTGAAAAAGATTACGCTTTGCTTGAAGAAATGGGCAAAGACGAAAATCTTGTAAAAGAATCTTTTTCTATACCTTTGTCTTTCGGTACGGCAGGTATGAGAGGTATTTTAAGCCTTGGTATAAACCGTATGAATATCTATACCGTTGCGCGCGCAACGCTTGGACTTTCACGTTTTATTTTGTCAAAAGGCGGGGAAAAAGCAGGCGTGCTTATCGGTTGTGATACGAGAAATATGAGTTACGAATTTGCTTGCGTAACCGCTAAAGTTTTGGAAGAAAACGGCATTAACGTTTATCTTTACGAAAACGTACGCCCTGTACCTATGATATCTTTTGGCGTTAGAGAACTCGGCTGTTTTGCAGGCGTTATGATAACGGCAAGCCATAACCCCAAAGAATATAACGGATACAAAGTTTACGGAGCGGACGGCGCGCAATTAGATTTGGACGTATCGGACGAACTCACCGCCGTTATTAACTCAATAGACGATTACGTTGGAATTAAAGAAAGCAAAACCGATTTATCAAAGTCCGTAATAAACGGCAAAGACAATTATAAAGTTTCCGAATATATTACTATCGTAGGAAAGAGTTTGGATAATAGATTCTTTGAAGAAATTGATAAATTACAACTATCAAAAGATGCGGTAAAAGCGGTAGCAAAAGACGTAAAAATAGTTTATACACCCCTTCACGGAACGGGATATATGCCCGTTACCAAAACTTTTGAGAGAATGGGTATAAATTATTTGACGGTTAAAGAACAATGTATCCCTGACGGTAATTTCCCGACGGTTATTACCCCCAACCCCGAGTCAGCGGAAGCATTAACTATGGCGATTAAACTTGCTGAACGCGAAAACGCCGAAGTAGTTATAGGTACGGACCCTGACTCCGACCGTATGGGAATTGCTTTGCAGGACAAAAACGGCAAGATGAAAGTGTTGACGGGAAATCAAATAGGCGTTTTGATGCTTGACTACGTTTTGACGAGAAAGAAAGAAAGCGGAACAATGCCTTCAAACCCTGCGACTATTAAGAGTATAGTAACTACCGCTCTCGCTAAAAAAATAGCCGAAGGAGAAGGAGTACAAAATATTGACGTTTTGACGGGATTTAAGTTCTTTGGCGAGAAAATTAAACTTTGGGAAAAGACCAACGAATATACTTACGTTTTTGGTTTTGAAGAAAGTTTCGGCTATCTTGGCGGAACGCACGCAAGGGATAAAGATGCGGTTTCAGCAAGTATGTTGTTTGCGGAAATGATTTGTTACTATAAGTATATCGGGGTTAGCGCACTTGACAGACTTGACGCGATATACAAAAAGTACGGCTATTATAAAGATTACAGCAATTCAGTTATGTACACGGGCCTTGACGGCATGCAAAAAATGAGCGAGATTATGGACAAAATCCGCGAACTTAAACCGAGCGCTTTGGGTGGCGTTAAAGTTGAGTATATAAGCGACTTTAGAAAAGGCGTTAGAGAATATGCGGACGGCAGAGTGGAAGATTTGCCGCAAGCAAAAACAAACGTAGTATTCTTTGGTTTAGGCGAAAGTGATTGGGCGTGCGTTCGTCCGTCGGGTACTGAACCTAAATTAAAGTACTACATTTCGATAGGCGAGCCCACTATGGAAATGGCGGAAAAGAAATGTGAAGCCGTTAAAAACGATATAGAAAAAATGGTAAAATAAGATTAAAAACGAAAACGCAAACCGTAAAGGTTTGCGTTTTTTGGTATTGCAAATATAGTGTTGTTGTGATATAATATATAATTATTATAAGCATATAATTAGGAGGTTTTCTTATGGAATATGTAAAAGATCATCCGATTATATTCGTGCTTGCTGGTATTGTTATTGCCGCCGTTTTGGCGCAAGCAATATTTTTTCTAATTCGCGCAATAAAACGCGCAAAAGCAAAAGGTATGAATATGGCGGTAGTTAGAAAGACGATAGTTACGTCTGTGTTATTTACTATAGCGCCTGCGGTGTCTATATTGATAGCAATTATTTCACTCGTGCCCAAACTCGGCGTAGCCCTTCCTTGGTTAAGACTTAGCGTTATAGGTTCTTTGTCTTACGAGTCGATTGCTGCAGGTCGCGCGTCTGAAGCGGTTGGTAACCCGTTAAGTTCAACGGCAACGGAATTAAACGCTCAACAATACGTAACCATTGCTTTCGTTATGACTATAGGTATCATGGTTGGAATTATACTTATGCCTTTAATCGGTAAAAAATTGAGTAAAGGTATGGCAACTTTGCGTAAAAGAGACGAGAAATGGGGCGGAATATTCGTAAGCGCGTTGTTTATGGGTATGATAAGCGCATTTTTAGGTTTCGTGTTCGCAGACGTTAGAGAGGGAATTACCGGTTGGATACCCGTATTCGTATTCTTATGCGCGGCAATTATAATGGCTTTGTTCGGGTTGTTACGAAAACTTACTAAATG
>JAZSRG010000012.1:0-7154 GCA_045538365.1 Clostridia bacterium | reverse complement strand
AGGATAAATCTACCGTAGCGTGTAATACCCCGTCTATCCCCCAAGGCTTTGTCAAAAACTCTGCCCAAAACGATACCCGTATCTTGCACCAAGTGATGAAAATCAACGTGAGTGTCGCCAACGGCTTTTACCGTCAAATCAAATCTTCCGTGACGGGCAAAAAGTTCGAGCATGTGCTCCATAAAGCCACAACCCATTTGTATATCGGCTTTACCCGTGCCGTCAAGATTTATAGTAATCTCAACCTGAGTTTCTTTAGTTTTTCTATTTTCACTTGCAGTACGCATATTTGCTCCTTATATTATCTCTTTGATTTTTTCTATAAGTATATCGGTTTGTTCTTTTGTTCCAATAGTTATTCGCACGTAATTTTCTACTCTTCCACCCGAAAAATGACGGACTAAAACTTTTTTCTCTTTAAGTTTTTCGTAAAGCGTTTTACCCGTTACTTTATCCGTTCCTGCTAAAACGAAGTTTGACAAACTATCCGTTACGAAAAATCCGAGTTTTTTTAGTTCGCATTTTAAGTATTCTCGGTTTTTGATAATTTCCTTTCTGCATTTATCAAAATATTCTTTGTCCGAAAACGCGCCCACCGCGCCGGCTAAAGTCAACCTATTTACGTTATATGGGTTAAAACAGTATCTAATTCGGTTAAGGTCTTCTATAATTTCGGGGTTTGATATAGCAATACCCAGTCTTGCGCCTGCAAAACTTCTTGACTTGGACATAGTTTGTACGACTAATAAATTATCGTATTCGCGAACAAGGGACACCGCTGATTCCGTACCGAAATCTACGTAGGCTTCGTCCACTACGACGAGTCTATTTTTATCGCTCTCTAATAATTTACGAATATCTGAAATCGTAAGAGCAAGTCCCGTAGTCGCGTTAGGATTTGCAATAAATATCGTGCCAGTCTTATTAAGATAATCGTCAACCGATATAGAAAAGTCTTCTTTTACGGGCAAAACCGTGGTTTTACACTTAAAAACTTTTGCGTAAACGGGATAAAAACCGTAAGTGATATCGGCAAATATTACGCCGTTATCCCCGAAAAGTTGAAAACAAAAACTCAATAATTCATCGCTTCCGTTAAAAACTGATACGTTTTCTTTGCCTAAACCGTAAAAATTTGCAATTTCTAAAACCAAATCTTTGGCTTCGGGATCGGGGTAAAGATTGAGTTTTTCTATCTCGTTTTTTACCCTTTCAATTGCTTTTTCACTTGGGGGAAAGGGTGACTCGTTGGTGTTGAGTTTAGTGTAACTCGACAAGTTTTGCGGTTGCTCTCCCGGAGTGTACGTTTCTAAATCATTTAATTTTTGGCTATAAAATCTACTCACTTTAATCTTACCTTTATGCTTTCAGCGTGCGCGGTTAGTCCTTCGCGTTCGGCAAAGTCCGCTACTCGCTCTCCTACTTTTTTAAGTTCTTCTTCCGTGTAATACAAATAACTGCTTTTCTTCACAAAATCGTCAACGGACAAAGGGCTTGCAAATCTTGCCGTACCCGACGTTGGCAAAGTGTGGTTAGTGCCTGCAAAATAGTCGCCTAACGCTTCGGGAGCGTAATTTCCAAGGAATATTCCGCCTGCGTTGTCAACGTGTTTTAAAATTTCAAAAGGCTCTTGCACGCAAAGTTCCAAGTGCTCAGGCGCTACTTGGTTAGCAATATTTACGGCTTCTAAAAGGTCTTTTGCAATAATTATATAACCGTTATCAACGGACACTCTTGCAATATCACGTCTTTCAAGCAAAGCCAACTGCTTTTCTATCTCGTTTTGAACGGTTTTTGCAAAGTTTTCGTCCATACAAACTACGAATACGCCTGCTTTTTTATCGTGTTCTGCTTGTCCTAAAACGTCGGACGCAACGTAAACGGGATTTGCGCTATTATCTGCCACGATTAATATTTCGCTCGGCCCTGCTATCATATCGATATCAACTTGACCGAAAACTTGTTTCTTGGCTGTCGCAACGTAAGCGTTTCCGGGACCTACTATTTTATCTACCTTTTTGATAGTTTCCGTGCCATATGCCACACCTGCTATTGCTTGCGCTCCGCCGATTTTATACACTTCATCTGCACCTACGAGTTTAGCCGCTGCCAAAACGCCTTTATTCACTTTACCGTCTTTTGAAGGGGGTGTAATTAGCACGACTTCTTTAACACCTGCTATTTTCGCGGGTATTACGTCCATCAAAACGGTTGAGGGATACGCCGCCGTGCCACCCGGTACGTAAACGGCTACTCTGTTTAGCGGTCTAACTATTTGACCAAGTTTAATACCGCCGTCTTTTTGTATATCGTAACCTGATTTTACTTGTTTTTCGTGATAAAGTTCAATGTTTTGTTTGGCTTGCTTTAAGGTTTCAAGGAAATATTCGTCGGTTTCTTGATACGCTTTATCAATTTCTTCTTGAGAAACTCTAAGGCTATCAAGTTTAACTCCGTCAAACTTCTCGGTAAAAGATTTTATAGCGCTATCTCCGCCTTTTATAACGTCCGCTATAATGCTTGCTACCGCGCTCTCAATCTCTCTGTCGTATCCACCTTGCTGAACTTTAGTGTCTTTGTATTCGCTTGCTTTGATTATCTTTATCATAACAATTCCTTAAGTCTTCTAACCGCTCTTTCAATCTCTTCTTTTTTAAATTGATAACTGCTCTTATTCGCAATAAGTCTTGCGCTACTCTCTTCCACCGTTTCAAAAACTTCAAGTCCGTTTTCTTTGAGCGTAGTTCCCGTTTCAACTATATCCACTATTACGTCGGAAAGCCCTAAAATTGGGGCAAGTTCAATACTTCCGTTGAGTTTTATAATATCAATTTGACGGCTTTTGCCTGCGTAATACTCTTGGGTAACGTTTGGATATTTGGTCGCAACGCGAAGGGGTAAACTCTTGTCTTCCACAAAATTCTTTTTACCCGCAACGGCAAGTCTGCATTTACCAAAACCAAGGTCGAGTAATTCGTAAACGTCGGCTTCGCTCTCAAGCAAAACGTCACGACCAACTACGCCTATATCTACCGCGCCTTTCTCTACGTAAATTGCAACGTCGGACGGTTTTACAAGCATATATCTTACACCGTTTTCTTTGTTCTCAAAAACGAGTTTTCTATTGTCTTCAGATAATTCCGGGCAACCGTAATCAACTTGAGCAAAGAGTTTATACACTTTATCTCCAAGTCTGCCCTTTGGGAGCGCTATATTTAACATTTTTTACCCTCCTCAATTTTGCCTTTTGCGGTGTTTCCTGCATTTGCAATTTCGTCCACCTTCTTTATAACGTCAACCACGTTTGCGCCTGTAACTAATTTAGGCGAAACGTCCGTGTCTTTCTTGAAGGCTCTTGAGAGTTCTTCCGTATATATAGCAAAGCCAACCGCTCTTTGGTCTTTTCCAAAAGATTTCATTAAGTTGTCGTATCTACCGCCTGCTAAAAGCACGTGGGATAATTCTTGTATAAAACCTTGGAAAAGCACGCCGTTATAGTAAGTCAAGTCGTTGATAACGGATAGGTCGAGATTACACTTTTTAAGGTCGCCTAAAGCAGATATGGTGTTCTCAATAGTGGTTAACTCGTCAAGATATTCTTTAATGCCCAAAACCTTTTCGTATTTTTTGAGTTCGTCAATTCCCTTATCAAGGTTTTTAGATAATGATGCAAGGAAAGATAACAAATTAAGTCCGTCTTCGTTAACCCCTGCATTTTTTGCAAGGTCTATCAACTCGTGAACGTTTTTGTTCTTAATTTTTCCCAAAAACTCCGCTCTAACTTTGTCCGTCAAGCCTAAATAATCAAAACAAGCCGTCCAAACGCCTGTGTGACCAAGGTTTAAAACGAAGTTTTCGCTGATTGCAGACAAACTTTTGTACGCTAAAAGCACAACTTCGGTTTCAGCGTAAAGAGCGTTTCCGCCAATGTATTCAAGTCCTATTTGGTAATTCTCTTCATAGTCCCCGCTCTCCGCTCTATATACGTTTTCCACGTAGAAAAACTTGCACTCGTCGTCTTCCGGGCGGATGCTATTAACTATGCTTATAGTAACGTCGGGTTTCAATGCCAAAAGTCTTCCTTTTTTGTCGTTAAAGGTAAGTATCTTTTCGCTCTTCAAAAAGCCTTTGTGCTCACGGTATAAGTCGTACGGCTCAAACTTTGCCATACGGTATTTCGTGTAACCGAAACGCTCGTAAGTGTCCCTTAATTTTATTGGAATTTGTTCAACTTCAGGAAGTCTTAAATATATATTTTCCAAAAACTTCACCTCTTAATAATTTATCATCTTATAATATCATATTTTCCGCTATTTATCAATAGTTTGAGTATGGTTGAATAAAAAAAGGAGCGAATTTTATCGCTCCTCGTTTTTTAAACGTCAAGTTTCATATCTCCCAAGTTTATCCAACCTTTTTTACGCATAAATTCGCTTATTACAAGGTTTATAATTGCAGGGAGAACAAACATCAAAAGCACGACTCCAAGTATGCCTACAAAGTCCATCGTGGTTACGTCGATTATACCAAACACACCAACGAGTCCGCTCGTTCCCATTCCACCGCCTGCTGCAGTACAACAAAGTTTAAATACGCAAGTGGATATAGGTCCGAGTATTGCGCTTGATATTATCATAGGTAGCATTATGATAGGTTTTCTCATAATGTTGGGTATTTGTAACATACTCGTGCCAAGACCTTGAGCAACGAGACCGCCTACCCCGTTTTCTCTAAAACTTGCAACTGCGAAACCTATCATGTGTGATGCGCAACCAACCGTTGCAGCGCCACCCGCTAAAAGCATAGCGTTATACTCAACGCTTCCAGGAAGCGCAGTCGTCAAAACGGGGGTTGCAACTGCTAGCCATATAGCGGCGGATGAAGTTGGCATCGTAAGTAAAACACCCATAACAACCGATATAACTATACCCATAACAAAAGGAGTGGCGTCCGTTGCAAGGGCTATAAGTAAACCTAATTGATTTACGAGCCAAATAAACGGATATGCTACGAAAACACCTGCAAGAGATATGGCGAGTGCGCCCAAAGGCACTAAAATGATGTCGAGTTTGGTTTTTCCAGCATAAAGCATAACGAGTTCGATAACGAGCAAAGAAACTACGTACGCGCCTATCGGGTTACCCGGAGCACCGTTTGCAAGGCTTGCGAACGGCGAAGAAGTCGGCATAGTTAAAAGTTTGTTAACGTTATCCGTTACTAAACTACTGAATGGTGACGGTACGCCAACTATAAGTTTATCAGCAAATGCGCCGACCATACCTGCAACACCCGTTGAGAATATAAGCAACTTATGCTTACTTAATGCGTGAGCAATACCAACGCCAATTCCCGCGCCCATAAGTGATTTTGCGATATTTGAGATATATTTTAAAGTGTTTCCTACGTAATTATCTCCTATCCAACTTGCTAAAAGGGCTAAAATAGTGCCTGCAATCAAGGTTACGAACAAGCCTTGCGCCATTCCCGAAAAAGCGTCAATAAACCAACGTTTGGAATATTTTTTGATAAATTCCAAAATTTTTGAACATTTTTTTGGATTTTCCGCAATTTTTTCGCCTTCGTTTTTCGCGTTATTCATCATAATCTCCTTATTTACAAACAAAAATTTCAATTTTATTTTAATATTTATTACCTATTATGTCAAACAAAAATGATTTATTTTGACATAAGTAATTTACAAATCGAATTTTGTATGTTATAATCATTGGGCGAGGTATATATGAAAGTTTGGAAGATTAATGATGCAAATCAAATAACCCGTCAAGAGATGCAAGATGATTTAAGTGAAAAAATCAAAGTTAGAGTATCGCGTGTTGCTTTACTTGAAACTGATTTCGACACCTATCTTGGCAAAACTGCGGACTTTAAGCCTATCGTTCCGTCAAAAGCGGCGATTGGTCTTATTAGTGACGAAGACAATCCTTGGGGACTCAAAGTTGGCGAAAAAGTTCTTTTGTCTGCTTATACTCCTTGCGGAACTTGCCAAAGTTGTCTTGATAACAAACCGCACTGTCCCAATATCTCTATTCGAGGAATTGACGCAGACGGATTTTTGTCGGACTTTGCATACGTAAATAAAGATTGTATATTCCCTATCCCTGAAGGCGTTACCGACCTTGAGTGTCTTTTCTACGATTACATATCCGTTGCAATTTCTGCAATGCAAAGACTTCATATTGAAAAAGGCGAATACGTAGCAATCTTCGGTTCAGATATTCAATCAATTATTTTTGCCGAAGTCGTTTCCTATTATCAAGCAATACCTATTTTAATCTCGGCAAGCGCAAGCGCGGAAAAATCTGCCGTATCGCACGGTATTGATTATTACGTAAACCCCAAGAAGCAAAATCTTCAAGAAAAGATTTTTGAAATAACTGGTGGAAAAATGGCTGAGCACGCCGTATATAGCGTATATTCAAAGGATACTTTGGACGCAATATTTACCGTTGTACACAATGGTGGTAACGTTGGTATTATAGGATACAATAAGCAAATTTCAACTATAAAAATTGACCTCAATCTCCTTCTTTCACGTCAATTAAACATATATTGCATAAAAGAAGGTCATAAAGAAATTACGTCGGCTATAAACATGCTTGCTATGAAAGTTATAAACGTTTCCGACTTCCCCACCTCTACTACGAATTTCAGTAGCGTGGATAAAGTACTTGCTAGTTTCAAGCCCGGAAAGTCGTCAAACTTCGTAATAGTTGACTGTAACGACGCGTAATATAAAAATTTTCTTGACAAAATAAAATTATAGTGTTATTATTATCGTACAAACCAAAGATTGCAGAGAAGTAACCAATATATAATTTCTCAGCGAGTTGCGGACGGTGTAAGCGCAACAAAAGAGTATTGGCGAATGGACTGCATAGGGCTCAAGCGAAAGGAAACGAGTAGCCGAGACGTAAGTTCTACGTTACAAGAACGAGTATTGATAGATACTGTGAGGCAAGGCAACTTGCAAATTTGGGTGGCACCACGATATATTCGTCCCAAAGCGTTATTCGCTTTGGTATTTTTTTATACACCTTGTCTCAAAAGGAGCAAAAAATGACAGAAAATACAGTTTTCCGATGGTGAAAGGTAAATTATATTTATTTTAACGAATTTTAATTTACTAATTACTA